>JAQBVJ010000093.1 GCA_027623235.1 Planctomycetota bacterium | reverse complement strand
CAGGTTGTCGTCGCTTGCCAGGTGATATCGGATTTCCAGGTCGTCCGCGCTTGCCAGGTGGTGTCGAAAGTCGAGCCGTGTCGCGATCTCGAATCACGTTCGCCCTCGCTGACGCTTCGGGTTACTAAAATCACGGAGGTTGTTTCGGACACGTTCCCTGGCGGACGATTCTCAGCGCCTCTGAGCGAAGACGACAGCTGGTTGCCCGCTGTCGCTTCGCGCGACTGAAAGTTCGGTTCGCCTGGACGGGCCGTCCGGTTGTGCCGCCTCGACGGCTCGCGTCGTTTTGAGCAGATTCACTGATCACGCGATCGCGGATTGGCAGTGACGGCTGGCGCGTCTGAGGCTGCCAGGACCTCGCGTGACGGCCGCGATGATCGTGCCGCGGAAGCCTGATCGAACGGCGGTACAGAGTTGTGCCGGATGTAATTTCGACCTGAGGAATTGCTCCGGTCGGCGAGAAAAGAAAAGCGATTCGGGTCGGGCAACCTGGCGATAAATGGCAACGGACGAACGCCGCGTTGACTTTGATGATTCACCGGGACTCTTGCTGTTCGTCCGGACGCGATCGGTTGCGGCGGTCAAGATGCCGGTACTCAGCCCGGCGGAGCCTGTCGCAAAGCACGCGAATCGACGGGTCGCGATGACACAGAAACGGACCCGTGAGACAGCGCTCTGCAAATTCACCGAAACTCAGCTTTAGAGGAGCAACTCTTGTTTAACTCAAATACTAACGGCAAGGTGCCAGCCGAATTCGCAGGCACGCCCGCTTTTCGATGGAGCATGATGTTCGCCGGACTGGCGATCACATTTCTGGGGATGGACATCATGGTCAGGCGACCCATGATGCGTGAGCTGTCTCAAGTGCGGACTGAACTGGCGTCGGTCGAAAGAGACATGGAAGAACTGGTTGGCGTTCGAAATCAGGTGTGGGAGACGAACAATCTTCTGACGGGTTTGAAGTCGCAGTACCGTCAGGTTGAGGACGCCCGGCTCAGCGTGACAGCCATGACACAGCTTCGCAAAGAGATCGACGCCGAAGCGAAGAAGACCGGTGAGGCCTTCGCGTCGCTCGAACGACTGGTCGGCGTTCAGAACGCGGTGCTGACCAACGCCGAAAATGTCGACGCCGCCGAAGACACACTGGAAGGCATCATCGCCATGCAGAAACAGGCGGTTGTTGCCGGCGAGGGAACGTCTGACGCGGTCGCGGCGATTCGCGGGCTGATTGAAGTTCGTGATGCGGCCACGATGGATCGGTCGAGCATTGAACGAGCGGCAGCGTCCGTCGCGCAGCTCGACAAGCTGAAGACGCAAATCCTCATCAGCAGCGAAGGCACCGAGTTCGCTCAGACGGAAGTCGACCGAATGTTCGCGACCGTTCGCTCGTTCGGCGACCTTCGCCGCGAGATTATCGAAAGTGGCGAGGGCATCGAAGACGCTCAGAAATCACTCTTCGAAATCGTTTCGCTGAAGAACGAGCTGTTCAACGAGTCGAGCAATGTGGACTTCGCCCGGGACGCGGCCCGACGGCTTATCGCAGTCAAGAACGAGCTCAACGCGACGTCTTCGGATATCGGTGCGGCTCAGACTGCGGCCGGCGAACTGATCGTGTTGAAAGACACGATTGCTGACAAAGGCGGCAATACGAAAACCGCGTTCGCAAACACCGGCAAGCTGTTCGGTCTGCGTGACACGCTGAATTCGGACATGAACCTGGACGGTGCCGAAGAGAGCCTGGCGACTCTCGTGCAGATTCAGAGTGATCTCAACGGTCAGGGCCGGAACGTGGTGGACGCTTTGGAAACTCTGGAAGTGCTCACGAATCTGAGCGAAGAACTTCAGGTTCAGGTTGACTCGATCGGTGGAATGCGGAAGAGCCTGCTGGACATCATCCTGATGGAATCGACCGTGAAGAAGGCCGTCGAAGTGGTCAAGCCTCTGACCGAGCTGAGCAACCTTCGCCGAATGAGCGACACCGATGTTCGCGAAGCCGCGAAGACGATCATGGAAAACCGGACAGCTCGCCGGACTGGAGAGCGACGGACAGCTTCGGGTGCCTTGAAGCTGGACGACGTGACTCTGTTCGGTGCCGAACCGACGACCGACATCCTGGTCCCGCAGCCGAGAGACCTGGACGTGGACAGCGTGATTGACAGCCTTGAGTAAGCTGGCTCAGAGCGTGCTGATGCAACTTCAGATTGACCTGCTTCTCTGAGACTGACAGACGGCGGAGTTCGGGAAACCGGACTCCGCCGTTTTTTGTTTGACGGCAAGAGACCTTGCATTACTTGCGGCCTGCCACATGGCAGTCGTACAAAGTCTCAACAGTCAGGACGGTTGGGCACACTGAATCAGGTTGATGCGGCGGTGCCGGTTGAGCGGCTCGGAGGGGTCCCATCAGGCCGACGGTCGTGACGGGGCACGAGCGACCAATCTCGTGCGGATGACGCCGGAATCACGGATCAGGGAATTCCGGCGGAGTGCTGATGAGAGTACGATCAAGACCTCCCGAATTTTCCTGAGAAACAGCGGGACAAAGCCGTGTGACAGGGGAAACGTGGTATTCTGTTTCACCCTGGTCGTTTCGGCGGCCTGTGCGACTCATGACCGAATTTCGATAGATCGATCGATGCCCGTACGACTTGTCTCCGTCAGCTCTGGAAAATCGATAAAGCTCGACAAGCCTGTCGTGCTGATCGGTCGGAATCCGGACTGCGACGTCGTCCTGACAAAAAGCCGGAAAGTTTCGCGGGCTCACTGCCTGGTCGCGTGCGTCAACAACCACATCGTGGTGAGAGATCTTGGCAGCACCAATGGCGTGTGGATCAACGGGCAGCGGGTCGAGCGTGAATCGCGACTGCGGCTGGGCGACGAACTCGCCGTCGCGGACGTCCTCTACCAGCTTCTGAATGTGGATCCACAGGAGGAAAATGGGCGGGCAGCGAAGAAAAAGAAGCCGAAGGAGTCGCAACGAAAAAACATCGTCGCCGGCAATCAGCCGGTGCCGCTTCCGGACGAGGATGACAGTTTCGTCGTGGAGGCAACCGCACCTCGATTCCGCCGCATCACGCCCGAACAGATCGCGGCCGCGGAACGAGACGACGACGACAGCAGTTGCGACGTCATTCCGATCGACGAAATAATGCTCGGCGAGCCAAACAGACCGGACGGTCTCGTCCCGCTTGAGATTCCTGATACGGGATCAGAAATCGACGAGGTGAATGTGCCACTGTCCGATCCGGCGCGTGGACCGGCTGACGGCGAATTCCGGATTCAGGCTGAAGATGAAGACGAATCCGACGAGGCGTTTTCAATTCTTGACAGCGTCGACGAGTCCGACGATATCGTCCCTCTTGCGCCGATCGACGAAGACTGAGGCGTTGTGACCAGGCCGGGCGGCGCAACGTCGACTGACCTCAACAGAGCTGAACTCCACGAAAATCCGAGAAGACACTCCACTTTCGTTCTTTGCTGACGTACACGCTCGATCGGCTTACCATTATTTTTCAATCGGTTCTTATTCAATCGGTTCTTCCAAAAGATCGCCGGTCGTTTTCATCATCAACCACAGTCGACATCCTGATGGGTGTCAATCTGGAGTGAGCTATGCAACCTCGGGCCGTCGCGGCAACCATTGTGTCACTGGGTATCGCGTTTGCTGTTGTCGTGTGGATGGGACGGATTGCGAACCAGCCAATCGTGGTCGAAACTCCCGCCGGCCCGAAAGGGCCCAGTGAAGACGAACGGCCAGAGGTGGTGAAAAGCGGACCGAAACCGAAAGCGGTTTTCGAAACGACTGAACATAACTTTGGCACGATGATGCATCTGAGCTCGGGCAGCCACACGTTTCTTGTCCGGAACGAAGGCAAAGGCCCGCTGGTACTGAAGGCCGGCCCCACGACCTGCCAGTGCACGATCGGAGAACTCGGAGCCACCACCGTCGCGCCCGGGGAGTCGACTGAGGTTGAACTCAAGTGGACGATTAAGAACCCGGCAATGTTTTTTGAGCACACGGCCGATATCTGGAGCAACGACGCCGACAATCCAACGGTCAAGCTGAAGATCGAAGGATTCGTCGGGCTCGATCTGATCATCAAGCCGGAAGGTTCCTGGAGCCTGGGCAGTTTCGCGAAAATTGAAGATGTCTCGTTTGAAGGCTGGGTCCTGTCGGATCTGCACCCCGAGATGCAGTTTCTCAGTGCGAAAACGTCGGACCTGTTCTCGGTCGAATTCGAGAAGTTGACTGACGCAGACATTCAGAAAAAACATCGGGCGGGAGTATTCTCTGATATGTCGTTTCCCGAGAAGATGCCGCCAGTTCCACTGGTGGGTTACCGGGTCGTCGTGAAGCCCGTCAAAGAGATTCCGATCGGACAGTTCTCGTACGATCTGGAGATGACCACCAGACTGAATGACACGCTTGGCGAAGTGAAACACAACGTCTCGATTGTCGGTGTGAAATCGGGAGCCGTTGACTTTTTCGCCCTGCCGGGAGCGACCTGGACGCAGAATCACATGCTGATTCAGGCGGGCGACTTCGATGCGGCGAAAGGCAAAACTGCCGTCATCGTGATGTTTGTTCGGGGCGGTGACCAGGAGTTTCAGGTCACGGCTGTTGAGCAGGACATCCCGTGGATCAAAGTCACCACTGAAACGCAGGAAAAAGTCGGGAATGCAGATCGAGTTCATTTGAAGATCGAGTTTCCGCCCGACTGCCCGAAAGTCATTCGCACGTCATCAAAGCCGGCAAAGATCACGCTGAAGACGAACCATCCCGAGGCGCCTGAAATCGCCCTCAATCTGTCGTTCGCTTCCCAGTAGACTGCCGTCTGGGCAGCCGCGGACGGTTTGCCGTTGCCGGATTGAATCGGCCTTGAACTGATTGGGAGTACTTCATGCGACGTTTATGGATGCTCGTCGCCGTTCTGACCGCTCTGCTGCCCGGGTTGTCCGGTTGTGATTCAGGAGCGGACTCCGAACCGAAAACCGACGCCGGAAAGCAGCCGTCGAGCTCAGCGGAAAGCGGTGGTTCGGACACCGAGTCGTCTGACGGAAGCCCATCGAAAACTCACAGCGAAACAAAACCGGCTGCCGAATCGGGCAACGATAAGCCAGCCGCAACTCCCTTTTGCGACGGCTGGGAAAAACCCGCCGTGACGTTTGCTGTGACCGGTCAGATGCACGGATACATGGAGCCGTGTGGCTGTGCGGATCCGCAATACGGTGGCATCTCGCGCCGAGCGGATCTGCTGCGTCAGCTCCGCGAAAAAGGCTGGAGCGTGGTCCCGCTTGAGCTGGGAGGCACGCTGAAGCGATCCCGCGAGCAAAGCAAACTCAAATTCCAGACGCTTCGCTCGGCACTGGTCGACATGAAATACGAAGCGATCGCATTGGGTGTCGAGGACCTCCGCATGGAGCCGGCCTGGCTCCTCTCACACAGAGATCCCGACGACCCGACCGTCGGTCCGGCTTTTCTTTGTGCCAACATCACACTGTTCAACACGCCGGAGCTCGGTGTCCCGGTTCCGTCGAAGATTGTTGAGGCCAACGGAAAGAAGATCGGCATCACGGCCGTGTTCGGCCCGCAGCTCACAAAAGAAATCGGCAACGTCAACACCGACGAGATTCAGATCACCGACCCCGTTGTGCCGCTCAAGAAAGCTCTGGCCGCGTTCGAACAACAGCATGTCGACGTGCGAGTGCTGCTGTCTCACGCGACGCTCGCCGAGTCACGCAGCCTGGCAAAGCAGTTTCCCGAATTTGACCTCGTGCTGAGCACAGGACCGATTGAGGATCCCGTGACGTCTTATCGAGAAACGATCGGCAAAACCACTCTCATCCTGAGCGGCCACAAAGGGAAATACGTCGCCGTCATCGGCTGGTACCCGGATGCCGATCCGCCATTCAAAACGGATCTCGTCAAACTCGATGGTGATCGTTTTGCCGATCCGCCGGAAATGATCGAGCACATGAAGTACTACCAGGGACTTCTGAAAGATCTCAAACTGGCCGAGACGGAACCGGCCGTCAAGCACACCTCGGGCGACTCGTTCGTTGGAGCGCAACAGTGCGGCAAATGCCACGAAAAAGCCTTCGCGAAGTGGGAAACCACAGGCCACGCCAAAGCCTTTGCAAGTATCCAGAAAGGTCGCCGCAACATCTCTCGGATTTTCGATCCCGAGTGCCTGGCCTGTCACGTCACGGGCTGGCACCCGCAGGAAGTTTTTCGCTACGAGTCCGGCTATCTGAATGAGATGGCCTCGAAGCATCTGCTCGGAAATCAGTGTGAGAACTGCCACGGACCCGGCAGCCGCCACATCGAGCTCATCGAAGCGGGCGAAGAAGAAGCGGCGAAAAAACTGATGAAGGTCACAAAGAAGCAGGCACGCGACAACGTCTGCTACACCTGCCACGACCTCGACAACAGCCCTCACTTCGACTTCGACAGCTACTGGGAAAAAGTCGCCCACCCCTGGCGGGACTGAGCGAGACGCTTTGAGAATTCTCACTTCGCGAACGATTCGATCCGCAAAGCTCACTCTCGCGGACTGAGTCGGAATTCGATCTCGCGAACTCGACCAGACGTTTCCTCCTTCAGGACGATCTCTTCCGGCAGCCGCGTCGCCATTTCGACAACCCGACGACGAGTGTCCCGCATCTGCGTCAGCACTCGATCCGTGACGACTTCAGAAATCATGTCTTCCTGATTCCAGTCGTCCGTTTTCAGGATCAAGAGCGACACTCTATCGAGCATCCACGGGGTCATGGGTAATCCCACGTCCGTCTTCCGAAGCCGATCAACGATGGTCAGAGTTTTCGCCAGCCGGTCTTCACGCAACTCGAAGTCGCCTCCCGTTTCGACGGTCGCCTCAAGCACAGCGAGCAAACGGGGGATGTCTTCTTCGGGCAGACTCACCCAGTCCAGGCGGGTTCGAAAGGCGACGGCCCGCAGATACTCTGCCAGCATCTGTTCAATTTTCGGCAGCTCCTTCTGGCCGCGTGTCATCTGAACCCAGAGATTGAGCACGATGAGCGGCCTGACGCGAGGTATTCGCGACAGCCGGTGTAAGAGTGGCTCACCCGACTCCCACGCACTGTTCTCGAAGAGAGCCTCGATGACGATCTGTGACCCGACGGGATCTGCGTTATCGAGTTGCGCGACTTTCAACGCCCACTTTCGTTTTGTCAGTTCATCGTCGGAGTCGAGATACGCATCCATCAACCGTCGTGCCAGATAGAGGCTGTCCGGCCTCCGCTCCGCAACGTACTCCAACTGAGCGATCGCGGCTGGAGGTTCGGTGCCCTCATACGTCCCGGATTCGTGGGCCATTCGTCGATACACATCCGCCATCGCGATCCGGGCATCGAGGTGTTCCGGCTCTTGACGCAGCAGCTCGCGGAGGATTGTTTCTGTCGCCAGCGCGTCTTGTTTCTTCCACGTGACTTTCGCCTGGGCGAGCAGTTCGTCTGTCGTCGGTGTCTCGTCGATCTTCTCGGCGAGCGACTCCGAGGAAATACAGCCCGGCGCGCTCATCAATGCGGGGAGAAGGAGCAGACAGAAAGTGGCTTTTCGGAACGACATCCGCATCCAGCTTGAGGAGAGAAGTGGACCCGCCGCCGCAGAGGCAGCAGCTCTCACATGATGTTCAGCGCGACTGTCACGTTGCACGGGCAGAGCGTACATTGAGACGATTCGGGGAAATCTTCCTCATCGTCGCCTCGCACCACGTGAGATTCCCTCACAAACTGACACAGCATTTTCGTTTCAATTGAGCGGTCGTCCCGATGAATCCGTCCGAGAGCCTGTACCTCGACAACGCCGCGACCAGCTGGCCGAAGCCCGACTGCGTGTACGACGCGGTGGACCAGTACGCTCGTGAGAATGGCCGCGCTGTCGGGCGAGGTGCGACGGATGCCTCGCTGCAGCTTCAAAAGATCGTCGAGCGCTGCCGCCACCGCGCGGCCGGGCTGCTGGGGGCCGCCTCAAAGAACGAGATCGTTTTCACGTTCAACTGCACGGACAGCCTGAACACGATCCTGCATGGAACGTTGCGGGAGGGCGATCACGTGGTGACCTCGGTCGCGGAACACAACTCGGTGCTGCGTCCGCTGAGGCAGCTCGAACGAACGCGCGGCGTCAGCGTCACAACAGTCGACGTTGACCAGGTCGGTCGAATCGAGCCCGCAGAGATCCGCGCCGCGCTGCGGCCGGAAACGAAACTCGTCATCGTTCAGCACGTTTCCAACGTGACGGGGATCATCCAGCCGGTTGCCGACATCGGCACCGTCGCGCGGGACGCCGGTGTCCTCTTTGCAGTGGACGCGGCGCAAAGCGCCGGACATCTTCCGTTTCAGCTTGGCGATTTCCAGCCGGACTTTCTCGCCTGCGCCGGGCACAAAGGCTTGCTCGGACCGCTCGGCACCGGACTGTTGTGGATCGCTCCCGGCCGCGAAATTGAGCTCGAGCCACTTCGCCAGGGCGGCACCGGCTCGCGCAGTGAGCTCGACGTTCAGCCGGACGTCATGCCCGATCGCTTCGAGTCGGGTAACCACAACGCGCCCGGGCTGGTTGGCCTCGATGCGGCCCTTGGCTTTCTGAGTGAGCGTGGCATCCCGTCGATCCGCGATCACGAGCTCGCACTGGCCAGTGCGCTGTGCGGGCAGCTTGCCGAACTTGAGGGCCTCACAGTTCACTCAAACTCAAATCACTCAGACTCAAATCGCGATCAGCATACCGGCGTCGTCAGCTTCACTTCCGACATTTACTCATCCGATGAGCTGGCAGCGTTGCTCAGCCAGCACTTCGGAATCGATACGCGAGCGGGACTTCACTGTGCGCCGGGCATGCACCGTCGCCTGGGCACTCTCGACCGGCAAGGGACAGTGCGAGTCAGTTTCGGCTGGACCTCGACTCAGGCTGACGTCGATCGGCTGGTCGACGCTCTCCGCCAGGTCTCGCAGCCTGCGTGATCTCTGCAGGCTCGCAGCCAGCTGCGGCCTTTTGCCAATTGGCCGCGCGTTTGCTTCCGGTCCACTTTATACTGACGCGACTGGTGGCGGTCCTTTCAGGCGACCGCCGGCTTGAGCACCGTTCAGGAGCTGCTGGATGCCCACCCACGAGTGCCGAATCTCGACCGGATTCCGATTATCAAAGAAGTGCCTCTCCTGGAGCCTGATGTGCGCGATGTCTGTCGTCACGCAGACGCCGCTTCTGGCTCAGGACGATTCGCTGCAGGCGACAGCCGTTGCCGCACTGCTTGAAGAATCCTTTATGAAGGCGGTCGAGCAGGCTGAGCCCTGCGTCGTCGCGATTGCCACCGTCCGCGCCAATCGGTCCCTCCCGCGACAAGCCGCGCGTAACCCGTTCAATCTTCGCGGCGACGGAATTCAGGCGACGAACCCGAACGCTGACCGCTTCAAACCTCGCGAGTTTGGCACGGGCATCGTTGTCTCGAATCCAAAAAAGCCAATGGAACGGCTTATCCTGACGAACTACCACGTTGTGAAAGGTGGCAAACCGTTTCGAGCGACAAACGACATTTCGTGGGATGCCACGATTCATGTCTGGTTCAACCGTCATCAGAAGACCGAAGCGACAGTCTTTGCCGCTGACCCGCGAAGCGATCTGGCCGTGTTGAAATTCGACCTGGAGAAACTCGGCCTGGCCCCAGCCGACATCCCGGTGATGCGGCTGCCTCGCGGTAATCGCATCCGCAAGGGACAGTTTGTGATCGCTCTCGGCAACCCTTACGCGATCGCGTCGCACGATGGCTCGCCCAGCGTCAGCTATGGGGCGGTCAGTAACGTGTCGCGATTTCCCTTTGCGGAAACGCATGATGACAAAACAACGATTCATCATTTCGGCACGCTGCTGCACGTTGACACGCGGCTTGGTCCGGGAAGCAGCGGCGGCGCACTCCTCAACCGCCGCGGCGAGCTGATTGGCATCACAACGTCACTGGCCGCGCTGGAGGGTTACGAGTCGACCGTTGGCTACGCGATCCCAATCGACAGTTCGACCCACCGGATCATCGACGAGCTGATCCAGGGGTACGAAGTGGAGTACGGTTTTCTCGGCGTTCAGATGCAGCAGGCAAACCTGCGGATTTCCAGTTACGGTGACCGGTTGCGAGGCCCCGTCGGAGTTGAGGTCAACCTCGTCATCGAAGCGTCGCCAGCCGAAGCTGGTGGCGTCCGAAACGGCGACGTCCTGCTCGCCGTGAATGGCAAGCCGCTTTACGAGAAGGACGACGTGCTCCGCGAGATCGGCCTGGTGGCCCCGGGCGAGATCGCTCACATTCGAACGTTCCGCAATGGACGAGAGGTTGACCTGAAAGTCCGAGTCGGAAAATGGCCCGTCGACGGAGACGGCATCATCGCCGCCGAAACCCGCTTTCCAGCGTGGCGCGGAGTTCACGTCGACTGGCCGACCGCACGCCTGGGTGGTTTCGACCAGGAAGCCCCCTATCCGCAAGCCGTCTACGTGAGCAAAGTCGAACCGGGATCATCCCCGGGTCAGGTCGAGGTCGGACAGCTGATCGTCTCGGTCAATTCCAACCGAGTCGAAACTCCGGCGGCATTCCACGAGGCCGTCAAAAAAGCCGGCCGAGCTCCCGTCACAATCCGCCTGGCGGACGGTCAGGAAATCACGGTCCGACCGTAGATGTGACCTGAGCGGTTGCGAGCGAACGGCCAATAGTGCTGGGCACGGTTCCTGCCTGACGATGCGATACGCAGTTTGATGACACAGAGTCGTTTGACACAGAGTCGTTAAACGACCGACGCTGATGCCATGCCGAACAGTATTGGCGAACAGCCCGTTGCAAAAAACTACTGGACGGCACGAACCGTCCGGTCTGGGTCTGATTTTCCACGCAAAACCGGGCGGCTAGCGCCGCACTTTCAAATCAAATCCATTCGGCTTTTTCAACGGGCTGCTAACCGGTCGCGACGGCTTCTGGATCGACTTTCTCGTTAACAGTCGCTCCGGGTTGCCAGTCGACGAGCAGCATTTCGACGGACTCGTTGCCGCGGAAGCGGTTGATCGTTGGCTGGAAGCAGATCGAGATACTCCCACCGGACTCGACGATCTGCTCGGCCCAGTCGGCCGCCCCGAAGGCGATCGCTTTCATCGTCGTTCCGTAATGGCGAAGCCGAAGCTGCAGGTGCCGTTCGCCTTCGCCGACTTTCCGGGGCTCACCGATGACTTCGACTCTGGACGCGGCAAACTTCGGCCGCGGGTTCTGCGAGCCGAACGGGCCCAGCTCGTCGATCTGCTTGACCGCCTTCCAGGTGAGGTCCGCGAGCCGGACTTCCGCATCGATGGCGACTTCGCGATCGCTTTTCGTGACTTCGTGGTTCGCGGCGACGTACTCGCAAAACGCCGTTCGGAATTCGTCGACCTGATCGCGTTCGATTTTCAGGCCGGCTGCGAATTTGTGACCACCGTAAGAAACAAGATGATCGCGACAGACCGTCAGGCCGGCGTGCAGGTCGAACCCGGCGAACGTGCGGCACGAGGCCTGACCAACGTCGTCCGGCCTCGACAAAGAGATCATGATGACCGGCCGCTCGAAGTGCTCGGCGGCTCGGCTGGCAACGATCCCGATGACGCCGGGGTTCCAATCCGGACTCGCCAGCACCAGCGCGGCGGAATCTTCCCACTCGGGATTCTCCGCGACCATTTCCTTCGCCTGTTTGAGGATTTTCCGTTCCAGCTTCTGCCGGTCCTTGTTGAGCTGCTGCAGATACTCGGCCAGCACGACGGCCCGTTCCTTGTCGTCCGTGGTGAGCAGCTCGACGGCCAGCCGCGCCTGCGAGAGTCGTCCGGCCGCGTTGATGCGCGGGGCGATCGCAAAGCCGATGTCCTCGGACTGCAGCACCTTGCCCTCTTCAATACCGCAGACCTTCATGAGTGCTTTCATGCCGAGGCTGGCTCGTTCGGCAAGGCTCGCCAGCCCGTAACGCACGATGATCCGGTTCTCGTCAACGAGCGGCACGACGTCCGCTACCGTACCAATCGCCGCCAGGCCCATCGCGGAGAGCAGGAAGTCACGCATCCGCGGTGAGGCCTTTTTGCCGTCGCCCATTCGCTGGCAGATGGCCCACGCCAGTTTGAACGCGACACCGGCCCCGCAGAGATCGCCGAACGGGTACTGCGAACCAGGCAGCCTCGGATGCACGAGAACTCGCGCGTCCGGCAGCGATTCGGCCAGATGGTGGTGGTCCGTGATGATCAGATCGAGGCCCAGCTCCTTTGCCAGTTCGGCTTCTTTGACGCTGGTAATTCCACAGTCGACCGTGATGACAAGTCGCTGAGGATCCTCTTCGTGAAGCTGGCGGATGGCGTCGCAGTTGAGTCCGTAGCCTTCCTCAAGCCGGTGAGGAATGTAGTAATCGACCGTCGCACCGAGCAGTTGCAGACAGTGCCAGAGAATGCTCGTCGAGGTGACTCCATCGACGTCGTAGTCGCCGTAAATGGTGACGCGTCGTTTTTCGGCGACAGCCTGCACGATGAGCTCAGACGCCTCAGGAATTCCAGGAAGAAGATCCGGCTCGTGAAGGTCCATCAGCTTCGCGCTGAGAAACGCCGCCGCGTCATCCCCGCTGCGGTAGCCGCGCGAGGCGAGGACCTGAGCAATCAGCACCGGCACTTTCAGTTCCGCACTGAGCCGGGAAACAACGGCTTCGTCAAACGGCGGAAATCTCCAGGCTTTGGGCATCGAACATCCTCTTCGGCTTGTACCGTCCGTGAACGAGCGGCCCCGCGCGAGACCTCGCGAATTACACCGGTCGGTGGTGCGAACTGCAACCGGAGCCTCGATTCTGAACTCCAGCGCTCGGCTCAGCGGGAGTCTCGCCCTCCCCGACAGGGGAAATGTGGATTCAAGGCTGAGTTCGCCTGGGCTACTCCGCGTCGTCGGCGATCAGGGCGTCGTCGTAGTCGCGTTCCATCTCACGGATTTTTTCCAGCAGTTCGTCGTTCTCCTCGACGATCGTGGAGATGTGCTCTTCCCAGTTGTTGCTCGCCTGGCGGAGCGAATCCAGCTCCAGCGGCAGTTGCAGGATCTTTGCCAGGCGACGAGTGACCGCCTCGATGCTCATCGGATTTTTGCCGTGAAGGTAACCGGGGATCTCCGCGATCAGCGAAACCATTTCGAGGCCGGCAGTCGGAACCTGAGTCATGAAGTAGCTCATGAACGAACCCGGGCCTTCGTAGCTGGTCCGCCGAACTCGAAATGGTTCCATCTCTTTAAGCAGGCGTTCTTCTGACGCCGTGATGTAAAGTCGAGGCTGACGCGTGTGCGGAACGGCTCCCCCGAACGAGCCGGTGAAGAGGATTCGCGAGATGCCAATCCGCTCGGCCAGGTAAATCAGGGCGTCACGGTACGTCGGCCAGCAGAGATGCGGTTCCTGTCCGACGAAGAACACCAGGTTGGATTTTTTGTGCCAGTAAAAAGTGTTCTCCGGCATGTCGACGCTCAGGACCAGGCCATCGACGACCTCAATATCCGGCCGGAACATTGCGGCCGTGTCCATCGAGCCGGGAAAGTTGAAGATGTAAAACGGCTCGGAGTCGAGTTCCGCAAACGGCTCCGCATCGAGCAGATGGATGATGCGATTGACCGTGCCAGTCGAGACCTCACCCCCGTCCATCCACCCGGTAAACGCCATCAACAAAGTGGCGTCTTTGAGCTGCGGCTGCTCGTGAAACTGAATCAAATCCTGTGGTTGGTTTTTCATTGTGCCGTTGTCGAATTCTCGTTGGAGTGCGCTTTCGAATTCGCATTCTGGCCGCTTCGCCGTGCGTTGTCACGAAAGCGGCAGGCTTTCAGACGTCGCGGGTGTGGTGGTTGATCGACAGCCGGACGTTCCTTGCAGATCCGGAGCGGCTTCTCTGTAATGCTCCGCGGGTTCCGCCCCTCGCTTACGCTGATTGATGTTGCGCATTTTCGAACCGCGTAGCGGTGACAGGCGATCGCCCGGGGTGCCAACCCCAGGTATTCGGGCGTCCGAGTTGTCCGAGCTGAGCTGTGAGGCTGCGGCATGAGTCAGGTGTGCAACCTCATGACGCTGCTTCGCGACTTACTCATACAAAACACCACGCACCTGGGGTTTGCACCTCAGCGATTGGATATGACGCCTTTGGCGGATCTCGCTGGTAAAAAAGCGCAACGTGATTGCTTGCGCTCTGGGTTACCTTGATATCTCTTTCTCCCCGACGAGGTGACTGATGGCACAGCTCGATCTGGAAATCCGGCCGGCAACACTTGACGACTGGGAGACGATTGCCGATTTCAATCTGAGGCTCGCCGAGGAAACCGAGCCGCACGCGCTTGACCGGGCAACGGTTGAGGCGGGTGTGCGGGCGCTGCTTGCCGACGATCGGAAAGGGCGATACTTCGTGGCGACCGTCGAGGGGCGGATCATCGGGCAGTTGATGCACACCAGAGAATGGAGCGACTGGCGAAATGGTGACGTCTGGTGGCTTCAAAGCGTTTATGTGGATGCCGGGTTCCGCCGTCGAGGGGTCTTTGCGTCGCTGAAACGGCATCTTGAGGAACTCGCCGAGGGCGACACGCATGTCGTCGGGCTGCGGCTTTACGTGGAGCGGGACAACGGGCACGCTCAGGCGACTTACCGGAGTCTCGGGTTTGAGTCGGCCGGGTATCTCGTCATGCAACGGATGTTTGGCAGACTCTGAGGATTGATCGGAGCAGGACAGTTTCGACGACCTGTCAGGTGAGGCTCGGTCGATTCGCTTTGTTGCGGCATGAATCAGCTTGTCATCGAATCCGCGGATGCTCAAACTGGCCATTGAAGCTTGCGATGCGTCTCCGTCCTGTTTCGGGAGATTGTTCGCAGCTCGGGTTTCCAACATTGAGGCGTGGTCATGCTGCGATTTTCAACTTTGCTCGCGGGTCTTGTCACCGTTTTCAGCTGTGCGTCCACGCAGGCTCAGGGGCTGTTGTGGAACCTTCCGGACGACGGAACCCAGGTGCATTTTGAGGGCACTTATAAGCAGACGATTTTTCGTCCGCAGTCGAGTAAAGGCAATCTGGAGCTGGAGTGGCTGCGTCACATGTCGATCAGTTCGGTCGGCAAACAGGACGCAGAATACCAGGGAACCATTCAGCCCTGCCGCTGGATTGAAATCATCGTGCAAACGGGCGGACAGTCGGCAGAGGGAATCGACACCGGGTCGGTCGGCAAGCGGACTTATAAGGTACTCGTTCCTGAATCTGCGATCCGCGGGACGGTTGCGGACGACGAAGGAATTCCGGTTTCGTATATCCCAATCATTGAGGGAGTTCGCAAAACGAACGAACGAGACCTGACGCCGCAACCGATCAAAGCGAAGCTGCTGCAGATTTATCCGGTGATTTCGCTGATTCGTCACTACGACAGCATGGAGCAATCCGACCTCGAGCAGACTGTTCAAATCGGACAGAAGGATGTGGTGGCAAAGGAATTGTCCGGCTCGCTGGTGCAGGAGAGCCAGACTCGGCGAATCCGCCACGAAACCAAACTGCTCCGCAGCGACGAAGTTCCGTTCGGGCTCGCACAGTGGGAAGTGAAGATCGCAGAAGATCGAAAGGCCGATGTTGAGACGCGAGACAAATTCGAACGGGTCTCAGAAGTCATCGTGCAGATGAAGGTCAGCCGAATTCAGGTCGGTGCCAAATCCGAGCTGTGATCCTCAGCTGTTCCGAGTACAGGCTGTGATCCTCAGCGGGCGTTGCTGATGCCGCCTGGTAATCTGCGGAAACTTTTTCGATTTTTCCGATTGCAACAAAGTTTCCGGCCTCGACTGGCCGATCTCACATGTGACCATCCTCATTTCGTGATGGATAGACGCAAACCCCAGCGGGTGAGATCGAATGAAACGCCAACGACTTCAGCGGCTTCTGTACACGTTCCTGGGAGCCAGCTTTGTGGCAGGGACGCTCACTGGTTGCCAGACCACAGTGGGCGGACAGACGCTTCCGTCGGCGTACTTCCTGGAAGACGACGTGCAGTACTTCCCGGCAGGGCCTGAGTTCCTGCTGAGCAATACCGTGCGGGCGATGGAGCAGTACAAGCTCGATCAGGAAGGCTTTGATTCTGACTTCGGCGCGCCGGGCGGCCCTGGCGAATTCGGCGGTGGACCGGGCGGCGGCGGTCCCGCTGGCGGCTTTGGCGGCTACGACGGGCCATAGACCTGGCGTGGCACTTCAGAGCTGGCATGGCAATTCACCCGCCTGATCGACACCCGGCAACGCCACTGTCCGGGGTCGGAACCCGAGAAACAGCACCCCCCGTACTCCTTGTGGAGCCTCTTTCGGAAGAAGATTTCGTGCACCGGTCCGGCGGCATTCAGCCGCAGCCGGTCAGGTGCCGGGGGGGACGGCCCCTTCGCGGGCGATGAGTTTATCTCGTCGAATTTCCGCGAAGGGGCTTCTTTTATGCGCCCCAGGCTTCTGGTCAGCAACCCGTTGAAAAGTCGAATTGATTGAGCGGCGCGAGCCGCCCGGTTTTCACGAAAAAAACAGACCCAGACCGGACGGCTTATGCCGTGCCGGTACTTTTACGACGGGCTGTCAGGTCAAGGGAAGGCTTTCCTACTTTGCTTCCGGCTCGGCCGTCTTCTCTTTTTCGACAGAATCTTTTTCAGCCGGCTTTGCAGCTTCCGCAGCAGGTTTCTCCTCAGTCGCGGGCTTCTCCTCAGTCGCGGCGGGCTTCGTCTCAGTCGCAGGCTTTTTGGCCGCTTCGCCCGATTTGGGTTTACTTTCCGTCCCTGCTGGAGGCTCGGGAATCAACCGTTTCACATACTGCTCCACCTGCGGCTTGATGTCTTCCGGAGCTTTTTCCACTCCCAGTGCGAAGGCGGCTTTCGCCTCTTCGGTTTTTTCCATCTTGAGAAGCAACTGGCCCTTCGTCAGGTAGAGCTGCATCAGCATTTGCGCCTCTTTCGTTTCGGCTACAGCTCCGTCGATCACCTCAAGGCTCTTCTCCGGCCGTCCCGCCTGGTCGTGAGCTGACACCTTCATGCCAAGCAGCGCGAAGCGTTCTTCTTCACCGAGATCTTTGACCTGATCCAGCTCAGCGGCAAGTGCCAGGACTTCTTCGAACTTTCCAAACGCCGAGTAAACCCGACCTTTCAGCAGTTTGATCTGAACGAGACCGGCCTGGTAATCAGCGAACTCTGTTTCGAGCTTCGCGAATTCCGCCAGGATTTCTTCTTCGTCATTGGACCGTCGAAGCAGATCCTGAACGTCTGCCAATTGGACGTCGAGTTTCTGCTGGAGAATCAGTTGACCGAATTTCGTCTTGAGTCCCGCCTCATCGTTGGCGTCCAGCGCGACAATTTCGTCGATGATGGGACGGTAGGAAGGAAACAGAACGTCTTCCGACAACGCCGAAATCGCTTCGCCCAGGTGCTTTGCCTTTTCGAGGCCTTCGACTTTATCGGCTGCGGCGAGGGCTTCGTCGCGAGTCTTCCGAACATCCTGCAACTCAGCGAGGTGCTTGACGTAGGCGGCGGGGCCACCGGCCTGGTAGCCAGTGCGGCCGAACGGGCGACCTTCCGCATCCAGTATCAGAATTGTCGGAAAACCCTCGACACCAAATCTCTCCTGCAGTTCTTCATTCTGAGCAACCAACTCTGCTGGAAGACGCTTACCACGCGGGAAGTCCAGTTCGAGCAGAATCAGATTCTTCTCGGCGTACTCCTGGAATTCAGGAAAATCGAAGACCTCGTCGTGAAGCCGGATGCACCAGCCACACCAGTCTGAGCCAGTAAAGTCCATCAGGATCGACTTGTTCTCAGCAGCCGCTCTTTCTTTGGCGAGTGCGAAGTCAGTGATCCAGCCTCCGTGGCTTGCGGCGGAGTTCGTGTTTTCAGAGTCGGCAACCGGGATATCTGGCGTGTCGGGAATGATGAGCGGTGGCAGGTTCGGTGCTGCGGCAGAAGTTTTTTCGACTGGCTTCTTCACCGTGTCCGACTTCACCGTGTCCGCGTTGTTGTCGGTTGAGTCGCCTCCGGCTTTGGCGACTTCGGGACTGGTCGTCGACGAGTCGGCCGACGACGTTTCCTCGGCTTCTTTTGCACATCCGGCAAAAAGAAGGGCAAACCCGGGAAGGATCACCAGTAGCGAGCGGCGGGAAGCTTGAAGCAGAGTGATCATTCCGAAACTCCTGAGTGGGTTTAATGGCTTTCGACGAGCTTTGCAGAACCGTCGTCGAAAGCCGGAGATGGCGGGATCGCTGAAGATCGCAGACGCAGAAAGACAAGACTGTTCGGCGGCTCACAAAGAAACAATCGCCGCGAGAACAGCAACGCGGAAGCGAGCTACGAAATACGCACAGAAAAAGCGAACTTTTGCGGCGGGGATTCTCCCATTGCACTACCGGTTGAGCAATGCCACACCACCCACGACCACGGCAATCGCCAGAATCAGCAGAGCGATCTTCGCGAGACTGTACGGCCGCTTGCCCTGCACTTCACCCGTCGCCGCGTTCACGCAGACCTGGTAGGTTTCCTCCTGATATCTGTACGCAAGTAGCCAGACTGGTAGAAGCAGGTGCTTGAAAGTGATCGTATTGTGCTGCGTTTGTATCGAGGAAATCTGCTGTGTGTCGCCGCCGATTCGATTCCTGGCATCGGCTTCGAGGCGGTCTTTCATGATCTGCCGAGCCTCACTGAAGCCGGCATCCAGCTCGATTTCGTAGGTTCTTGCAAAGAACCCGGCGAGAGCTTCCTGAGTAAACGGCACGCACTTTTCGAGGGGCCACGGCTCAAGTTTTCTCATGACCTTGCTGGGAAGCCCCTTCGACGCCAGAACCAGCAGGTCGTCGAAGAATCTCTGGAACGCTCCCGAGCGTGATCGCCAGCGCGTCTTGCGGACTCGCTGCTTGTTATCGCCGGTGCCGGTTTCTTCCCAGTAGTAGTCACCGCGTTTTCCGTGGTACCGGGTAAACGTCATTGAGTCGAAGGTCCAGTACGGCATGTAGACGCCGTTAAACTTTCCATCGACGCCCCGCTCCAGAAATTCGTTGGGAGCGAACCACCGCGAATGCACCCAGTCGGCCAGATTTTTCTGCGCGCGGTCACGCTCGACGAGAAACGGCAGCACTCCATCCACCGGCACCCGATGTTCGGCGTCGTGGACATCGTCGAGCTGGATGGGTGAGTCGCACCACGGACAACCGCTGCTGGTCAACGGCCCTTGAAAGATGACCGTGCCGCCACATGAGTCGCAGCGAATTTCCTTCTGGCCGGTTTCGTCATGGCGGTCTTTCTCGTGGACTCGCTTCATCCGCGCGACCATCGTGCCGAAGTCCTGCTCCTCGACGGACGCGTCCTCAGAAAACTCGAGCGCCTTTTCGAATCCGCAGTACGGACACTTCAACTGCTGCTGTCCGATGCTGAATTTGAGATCCGCTCCGCAACCGTCGCAGGGAAAGATTCGCGCCTGGCCGTGATCGACCTGCTGCCCGGGTTTGGAATCGTCGGCCATGCCAATCCCTTCTGTAAACTCACTGTGAATGACGAGCGGTCGGACCGCCAATTTACGCAAACAGACGCCAATGCCAATCTCGACATGCAGCGCCTATTCACATTTGTCCGCGGTTTCTCATTGAAAGAATCGGTCCCTGTCGCCGGACTTTGCTGTCCATCGCGAAATTCAAGACTGGCTCAGCGGAGGCTGTTCCGTGTCGCTTCCCAAATCAGAAATTCGACAATCGGCTAACCAACAGGAGGCACGGGCGGTGGCGGGGGGGGAGGAGGAGCCTGAAATGCGGAAGCCAGTTGAGGCAATTCGCTCGCCGGTTTCCAGCCATCCATGCCGGCTGTCCAGACGAGTGTCGACGCCGAAACCTGGCCGGCACGGATCCCCTCAGAAATCTGCTGCGGCGAAAACGGGCCTTTGCTCTCCCCGTTCAACGCGACGTGAAATGCCGGCGCCGGAGGTGGTGGAGGCGGAGCCGCCGCCTGAGGTTGCCCGGCCATGCCGCCTCCCGGCTGTCCGGTCGCATTCATGAATTTCCCGGCCATCGCAAAGCCCATTCCGAGCCCCATACCATCGCTCGCCCCACCGCCGGATGGGTTTTCCGCCGCCGCCATCATCGCGTTGCCCATCTGGTACTGCTGGAATTTGTTCATGTCTCCGATGACGCCCATGCTCGTTCGCGTGTCGAGTGCCTGCTCGACAGCCTCGGGCAGAGACACGTTGACGATAAACATTTGCGGCACTTCCAGGCCGTACTCATCATCGATCCGCTCGTTGACGTACGCCTTCAACTCGTCGCCCATCTCACGGTAGTGGGCCGCCAGATCGAGTGCTGCGACCTGTTTCTCACCAAGCATGTCGGCGAAAGCCGAGCCGATGATCGACCGCAGAAGTTCCGTGACTTCGTCCGCGTTGAACTCGCCGTCGGTGCCGACGAGTTCTTTCAGGATGATCGCCGGATCAATCGCTTTCAGCGAGTACGTTCCAAATGCTCGCAGTCGAATTGGACCGAAGTCCGCGTCGCGAAGCATGATCGGGTTCGGAGTGCCCCACTTGAGATCAGTGATCTGCTTCGTACTGACGAAGTAAACCTCAGCTTTGAATGGACTGTCGAAGCCGTGTTTCCAACCCATCAGCGTGCTGAGGATCGGCATGTTGTCCGTCTTGAGCTCGTAATGGCCCGGCTCGAAGACATCAGCCAGCTCACCCCGATGCACGAAGACTGCCTTCTGGCCCGGTCGCACAATCAGGTGGGCTCCCGTTTTGATCTGGTTTTTGAATCGCGGAAACCGCCAGACCAGCGTGTGGTTCGAATCGTCGACCCACTCAATAATGTCAACAAGTTCGTTTCGCAGCTTGTCGAAGAGTCCCATACCCATCTCCTGTGGCAGCAAACATCACGGTGTGGAAAAGAAGTCGCGTCGATCTGAGTCAGCAACTGTCCGTGCGAGACTCGACGAGCGCCCGCAGGCTACCAGTCGAGATCCTCGACGCCAAGCACCGCTCCCGTCGCGGCGAAGCTCACGCCAACGCGATGGATGGCGGTCGGTTCAAACTCGCTCAAAATTCGCAACGCGCTCGCACCAGCTACGTGGTCATGAAATCGCAACGCGACTTGAGTGTTTCTGTTCCCGCAGCAACGTCTGAAAGATGGCATGAATGAGCCAGATTGGGATCTCTGCCCAATTCACCCATCGACAGATTCAGGCAGTAGGATCGGAGTTCTCGGCAATTGCCGAAAACCCGGCAAAACTGCTTGAGATAACAGGCAGGGCTGGATACAGTCCCGCCGTGGGTTACAGGCCCATCGATCTTTCTCAAACTGCTTGTATGTGGGTTTTGAGCCCAGTAGGATGGTTGGCTCATTCGAAGGCGAGTTTCACTCGTCGTCACGAATCAACTTCCGAGCTCTACCATGCCCTCCTCACAGGTCTTCATTCAGGGAGAAGTCCGGCGAGCGATCGATGATCGCTTCCGACTGTCGCTTCCCCCGGAAATGGCGAAGGCCGTCACCGATGAGGACGGTAACACGATCATCACAAAAGAGCGGTACGGCTGCCTGAGTTTGTGGAAGGCCGCTGACTGGCAGGACCGGCTGGATCGTGGAGTCGACGTCATTCGATCAAAGATCAACGCCGGCAGCATGGAACAGCGCTGGAGCGACGTGCAGCGGCTTGGCCGACTGCTCGCGACCAGGTCCCGAACGGTGCAGATTGCAAACCGTTCTCGACTGGTCATCCCGGAAGGCTTCCGCGAGTTCCTCGATATGCCCGCCGGTTCTGACGCCATGATTGTCGGAGCGGTGATTTGCGTGGAAATCTGGAATCCTGCCGCCTGGCTCGAAACCCTTCGTGAAGACATGCCCGAATTCGGCAGTATGTTCAAGGAGCTGGTTGTCTGATGTGAAGTCGCGAGTTGCTCGTGATGAGTTTCACATCGTTAAGGCGATCAGCCATGGGGGGCTTCGCCATGGAAGGCGATTTTTCTTTCTCGAGGCTCCGGTTTCACGAACGCCAGACAAATTCAAACCACTGACGGTTCTTCCAGAGGTCACTCACTCAAGTCTCCTCGCGATCCCACCGCCGAGTCCGAATCAGGCACCACCTTTTATTCGGCTCATCAGGGACGAATCGTCGGCTGCACCTCGACTTCACCAGCGGTCGAGGTGTTTTTTTTTGCGCCAGACAGATGAGGAACCGCGGCCCGCCACAGTTGAGAGCGGCGTCACTGGCAGAGTCACGACGATTTCGCTTCCGTCTCGGCCCCAGAGCCCACTTCGCCTGCATTCGCATTGCCGGATGCTTTATCAGCAAACGTACCTGGCACGATTCGAGCTCCAGGATGGTGCTCGTCCAGAATCCGTTTCAGATGGTCAGCGTCCATGACCTCGACTTCGAGCAGTTCTTTCGTCATCTGCTCAAGCACGACTTTCCGGTCCCGAAGAATCTGCAGCACGGTGGCCAGGCACTCGTCGATGATCCTTCTGACTTCGAGGTCGATCTCTCGGATCGTCTCTTCAGAATGAGCTGGCTCACTTGCCGTTGTTGACCCCAGAAACGGAGACGACCGGCGTTCGCTGTAGTGAACCGTGCCCAGCAGCGGGCTCATGCCAAATTCGGTGACCATTCGCCGCGCAATGTCGGTAGCTCTTTGAAGATCGTTCTGTGCTCCGACGGAGGTCTCATCAAAAATGACTCGTTCGGCCCCGATGCCGCCGAGGAGGCAGCAGATGGAGTTGGTGAGTTCGGTTTGCGTCTTGTTGTACCGCTCCGAATCCGGACGGTGCATCGTATAGCCAAGCGCCATCCCGCGCGGGATGACAGAAATTTTATGGACCGGATCCGTATGAGGCAGGCTGCACGCCACCAGGGCGTGACCGCATTCGTGATACGCCGTCCTCGTTTTCTCCTCTTCGTCGAAAACGCGGCTTTGTTTTTCCAGACCGGCGACAACTCGTTCGAATCCTTCTTCGAAGTCGTGCATTGTGACCGCTTTTCGATCTCGCCGGGCAGCGAGCAGCGCCGCTTCGTTGACGAGATTGGCCAGATCTGCCCCGACAAATCCGGGCGTGAGCTTTGCCAGCCGGGCGACTTCGACGGAGTCGTCAATCTTGATTTTCTTGCAGTGCACCTTGAGGATTTTTTCGCGGCCTCTGATGTCTGGTCGATCGACGAGCACGTTGCGATCAAATCGCCCTGGCCGCATGAGCGCGGGGTCGAGCGTCTCTGGCCGATTCGTTGCGGCCATGACGATGACGCTTTGATCAGAACCGAACCCGTCCATTTCGACCAGCAGCGCGTTGAGCGTCTGCTCCCGCTCATCGTGACTGCCAGGCGCCCCGCCGCTGCGTGTTTTGCCAAGCGCGTCGAGTTCGTCAATAAAGATGATGCACGGCGACCGCTGTGCGGCCTGCTGAAACATGTCTCGAACCCGGGCCGCTCCGACTCCGACGTACATCTCGACAAAGTCGGATCCGGACAGACTGATGAAGGGGACACCAGCCTCGCCTGCGACAGCTTTTGCGAGAAGCGTTTTTCCTGTGCCCGGAGGACCGACAAGGAGCACACCTTTCGGAATCCGCCCGCCGAGTGCCTGATACTTGCCTGGTTTGCTTAAAAATTCGACGACCTCTTTGAGTTCCTCAACGGCCTCATCAATCCCGGCGACATCATCAAATGTGACGTCGATATCGTCCTGGGCGTAGACTTTGCCGCGGCTCCTGCCGAATGCGAGCGCCGAACCCGGGCCGCCCATTCGGCGAAGCATCAGAACCACCAGCAGGATGAACGGCGCGGTGAGGATGGCGAGAAAGAGGTAGGTCTGCCACTCGACCGGCTCTTCCGGCCAGTCGGGAACGATGCCCTTTTCTTTGAGCAGGCCCGTCAGTTCTTTCTGGACATCGTCGCCCATGTTGGCCACTGGGACGCGAGTCTTCTTTGGCTCAACTTCGAGCTTTTCACCGGACTCTGGATCTTTCGTGTCCTGAAACGTGATGTATGTGGGGCCGATCTTGAGTTTGTAAACATTGGTTGTGTCGAGTTTGCCTTTTTCAATTTTGGCTATGAACTCACTGTAGGGCATGGTCTCGATCCGTGACGGACCGAAGATGATTGAGTAGAGGCCAGTCAGAAGCGCGAGTCCAACCAGAACGTAAAGCAGAAGGCGGCCGGAGTTTGGCTGCTCTGACCGAGAAGAGTCCCGTTTTTTTTCCGAAACGGGCTGGTCATCATTCTGCGGTTTGGGTTCTGTCATGAGACCGAAATCGTTGAGGAATCGTAAAAGCAGTCCGCTGGCTCCGGGCGCAGAAAGAACCCCGGCTGGCTCGAATCAAATCGTCGCAGGCCACCGGGGCGGATAACCGGATTCGCTGATTCTGCTGTGAATCGGACCTCCATGGCCAGATTCACCCGCAAAGTTACTTGGACACGCCTCATAATCGCGACCGGCAAAGAGCCTACGACGAGCCGTATGCTGGTTATTGGACGTACGTCTCAAGAAATCGAGCCAGCTTCTGAAAGTCGCTTCCTGGCTCGATAAACCGGACTTTCGTGACGAGGTCCACCGGATTGACGAGCTCTTCGAACGGCACGTAGCGTAGCTCGAGCTGGCCGACGATCGAGATCATCACTCCGTTCAGTCCCTGCTCGACGATTGCACGATAGGCACCGACGCCCAGCTGACTGCCGAGCATCACGTCAAACGCGGTCGGCTGAGCACAACGGGACTCGTAACCAAGCTGAAGCCCGGTCACCTTGCGCGCGTTACCGGTCTGCGCTTTGTATTCCGCTGCAACCATCCTGGCGAACTGCTTACCGAGATCGACATGGGCAACGGAAATGTGACCATGATCGTCACGCGGAATTCCTTCCAGTTCGCGGGCAGGCATCAGCTCGGCAAGTCCTTCCGCGATGACGATCGTGCCGTAGCGTTTTCCATCCCGATCTTCGCGAACCCGCATCGTCTTGACGATTCTCTTCACGACAGCATCGACGTTCATGACCTTTCGCGATTCTGAATTCCCCGTCGCCGGGTTGGTCCACTCTTCCTGGCCGGCGAGCGTTCCTTGAATGTCCTCGACACTGATCGCGAGGCTGGCTTCGCTGGCGATCGCCGCTCCGTAGGCAAGCCATCCGGCGCTGCGTCCCATGCACTCGGCCACGAAGTAACTCTCACTGGCTTCCGCGTCGGCCAGCAGGTTTCGCAACTCACCGGCGAGCACTTCCACAGCGGTGAAGTACCCAAAGGTGAAATCGATGCCGTGATAGTCGTTGTCAATTGTTTTCGGGATGTGGACGACCGGCAGCTTCTTCGCGTCGTCCGGCAGCGTGTCCTGGTACAGCTTGAATTTGTTAGCTGTCTTGAGCGTGTCGTCACCGCCGATCGAGATCAACGCGTCGACACCAAGAGAGGTCAACGCGTCATACGTCGTTTTCATCGGCGCGGTTTTCTCGGCGTCCTGCAAATCGCCGGGCGACTGGATCAACTTGCCAGGATTCGCTCGCGCCGTGCCGATGATAATGCCGCGCTCGCTGCGTTTTCTGTTCAGCGATTTGGCGTCAAGGTTGACGTAATCGCGGCCCTCTTCCATCGGATGATCCGCACTGAACTCCATAAGGTGGCGATAGCCATGCAAGACGCCGACGACCTGAATGCCGGACTTGGCAAACGACGCGGCACAGGTTGAGATCACTGCGTTGGCGGCAGGAGCGGGGCCGCCGGAGAACAGGATGGCAACCCGTTTAAAGCTGTGATCGACCTGAGCTGGCGAGCTGAGTGGGATGGAAGTCATGGGTCTCTCCTGATTGATTCAAATTCGCGGCGGGGCCGCGTGTCTGTCGTTCGTCAGCTCGCAGAATGTCCCAGTGAGTTCGAAATCGCGGACCGGTCGGGATTCTGCGCGCAGGATGCGTGAGGACTCAGCGGCCAGGATCAGGGGATAAACTGATCGATCGTGCGTTCCAGCCAGCGGGTATCGACCTCGCCAGCCTGAAACGTCGGGTCGCGGAGTATTTTCTTGAGGAGCGGGATGCTGGTTTTGACGCCCTCAATGGCGAACTCATCCAGAGCTCGCAGCATGCAGGCAATCGCCTGGGCACGCGTCGGTCGGTGAACGATCAATTTGCCGACCATGGAATCGTAATACGGACTGATTGTGTAGCCTTGATGCACATGCGATTCGAACCGAACTCCGCGGCCACCGGGAATCCTCAGCTTCGTGATCGTGCCCGGACTTGGCCGGAAATTATTCGACGGGTCTTCGGCGTTAATCCGAACCTCGATGGCACAACCGTTACACGGAACGTCCGCCTGAGTGAAGGGAAGCTCTTCCCCCGCAGCGACGCGAATCTGCTGCTCGATCAGATCGATTCCAGTCACCTGTTCGGAGACGGGATGCTCAACCTGAATCCGGGCGTTGACCTCGATAAAGTAAAAGTTGTTGTCCTTATCGACGATGAATTCGACCGTGCCGGCGTTGTGGTAATCGACGGAGCGAATGAGCCGTGCGGCCGCGTCGCAGATCGCGGTGCGGGCAACATCAGGCAGATTAGGGGCCGGCGATTCCTCGATCAACTTCTGGTGTTTCCGCTGCGTCGAGCAGTCACGCTCCCAGAGGTGAACGACATTGCCCTGCTGATCGGCGATCACCTGCACTTCGATGTGCCGTGGATTTTCGACATATTTTTCGAGGTACACGCCAGCGTTATTAAAGGCTTTTTCGGCCTCCTGAGCAGCCCCTTTCAGTCCCGTTCGGAGTTCATCGTCATTGCGGGCCACCCGCATTCCTTTGCCGCCCCCGCCAGCTGTCGCCTTGATGAGCACCGGGTAGCCGATGCCCGCAGCAAGCATCAGGGCTTCCGACTCGCTCTTAATCAGACCGTCGCTGCCAGGCACGACCGGGACGCCGGCAGCCATCGCCATCTGCCGGGCTGCGACTTTGTCACCGAGCTTTTCCATGCCTTCGTGTGGCGGGCCGATGAATTCGATTTCGCATTCGCGGCAGATTCGAGCGAACTCGGCATTCTCAGCGAGGAAGCCGTATCCCGGATGAACAGCCTGCGCACTACCAATCTCGGCTGCCGCAATGATTTTCTTGACGCACAGATAGCTCTCGCCAGCCGGAGCGGGTCCGATGCAGTATTTCTCGTCCGCGAGCTCGAGGTAATGTGCGCCACGGTCGGCCTCACTGAAGACCGCAACAGACTTGATGCCTAATTCGCGGCACGCGCGGATAACTCGCTGGGCAATCTCCCCGCGGTTGGCAATGAGGATTCGATCGAACATCGCTGTTTCAGTCTGACGTCAGTCGGCTGGAGGCGGCGCGGTGTCAGTCGGTGAGAGTCAGGCCGGCTTCACGCGGAATAGTGGCTTGTTGTGGTCAACCATGTCACCATTCTGGATGAGGATTTCTTCGATCGTGCCACTGCAGTCGGCAGTGATCTGTTCGAACACCTTCATCGCTTCGATCAGGCAAACGACAGTGTCTGGCTTGACAGTCGAACCGACAGAAACGAACGGCGGGTCCTCAGGAGCGGCAGACATGTAAAACGTGCCGACGGTAGGACTCTTGATTTCGTGCAGGTTACTCACAGCAGCGGGAGCCAATCCGGCGGCAGGGGCCGGGGCATACGCTGGTGCAGCAACAGGCGCGGCAGCCATTTGGACTGGCGCAACGGAAGTGACCTCGTGGCCACCTCGACGTAGCCGCCATTGCTCGGCCCCGTGCCGGAGGTTGACCTCGGTGAGGCCGTGTTTTTCCATGAGCTTAATCAGCTCTTTCAACTGATCCAGGTTGAAAGGCTCGCTTGGGGCGGGCGATTCGTCAGCCATGGGGTTGACCCTGATTTATGAGAACGCCCGGTTGTGTCGGGACGGATGAGGACAAATCTTAACGAGTGCCACAAACTGCGAGGAGATGCTTTGGGCGGGAAGCAACAGCCCTGCCGGAGCACCTCGTGAGACCGCAAGATGAGGTGCTGTTGGAGGTTCCAGCGATCGTACCGCTGGCGGGTCCTGGATTCAAGACTCCGCCGGAATCTGCGAAAATCGCGTCGGCCGGCGCGATCTGGCGGTCAGGCGACGCTCAGACTCAGCCGCCAAATGCTCGCGGAACATGTGTTTCCGCTCTACAATTACAGGCGACCGTAATAGAACTCGGCAAAATCTTTCGCGCTGAGCGCGCCAGCTCGGTCAATCACTTTACCGTCTTCGATCAGCAGGAGCGTCGGCAGTTGTGTCACGCCGTATCGGCCGACGACGCCCGGATCCTGATCTGCGTCGACGAGCTGAAAATGGTCAGTGTCACCAGTTCCAATTCGCCACCGGACTTTTCGCAGCTTTGGCCACTCATTGTTAAGTGCCTGGCAGGCACCACACCAGGTCGCTTTGACGACGATCACGCGGCGTTTCAGCGGCTTTGGCTTCTTGTCTGATTTCGCTTCGTTGCCCGGCCTGGCTTTGCCAGACTCATCGGCTTTCGAAGCCGACTCCGATTTTTCTTTAACCGTCGTCGCCGCTTCTGTTTTTGTCTCGTCGGCTTTGAGAGGCTTCGCCAGAACATTCAGCGAGACGGGCTGAACGGCCGAGGAACCTGGGAATGCAGGAGCCGCGGACGACGTGTCGTTTCCTGGCTCCGAAGCGGTGACAGAAGCGGTGACAACTGTGGCGAGGAGCGCACAGGCTCCGAAGACTGGCCCGCAAATTCTGCTCATATTCCTCATCCTGTTAGGTCTGCTCAATTCAAAAGCGGCGAATCCTGGCGAGTGCTGCAACCCGCTGCAACGGTTGAAACTGACCAGTCCGGGAGCCCCCGACAGAGGGTAGTGTTCCTCTGTTTTGCCGTTGACCTCCCAATCCGCGTGTCGGGAGGCGCCTAAAACCGGCCATCAGGAGGCGCGTTAAAACCAGCCATTTGAGGGAAGGACGTATTTGT
>JAQBVJ010000009.1 GCA_027623235.1 Planctomycetota bacterium | reverse complement strand
AAACGTGCTCGCAGTGCAACCGGACCCGGAGGCCGTTCCGTCGCAGGAACTTTCGGTTCGTTTCGGCGATCGTGAATACGGCATTGCCGCTTCGCGCGAGCAGCTGCTCAACGTGCTCGTTTCGGCTCTTGAGGATCTCGCCCGGACCGGCGAGCAGCACGAAGCGGAACTCGAACGGCGTCGGGAGGCCGAACAGAAACTGCGGGACTCGGAAGCACTTTACGAATCGCTCGTCGACAACCTCCCGTTGAATCTGTTCCGCAAGGACCTTAACGGAGCCGTCACGTTTGCAAACCGGAAATACTGCGAGGCGCGGGAATGCACTCCCGAGGAAATGATCGGAACGACGGACTACGACCTGTTTCCAGCCGAACTGGCAGACAAGTACACCGCCGATGACCGGGCCGTGATGGAAAGCCGTCGCGTGTTCGACGCGACCGAATCTCATCTTGATGCCGATGGCAACAAGACGTGGGTCCAGGTGATGAAGTCGCCAGTCTACGACGCGGAGGGAAACGTCATCGGCATTCAGGGAATCTTCTGGGACGTCACCGACCGACACCTTGTCGAAGAGGCGTTTGAGCAGGAGCGCTTTCTGCTGACGAGTCTGCTGGACAGCATCCCGGATAATATTTTCTTCAAAGACCGCGACGGAAATTATCTGCGAGTCAACAAGGCAATGGCCACGCGACTGGGATTGGCGAGTCCCGAAGAGGCCGTGGGCCGCTATGCCGCAAGCTTCTTTGAAAACACACCGCACGCCGATGCCATGCGGGAAGGCCACCGGAAGGTTTTCGAAACGGGACAGTCTCTCGTCGCCGTTGAGGACTCCGTCGAGTGGCCGGATGGTTCGCAAAACTGGGTCTCGATCACGCGTATGCCGATCCGGAATCCAGACGGCGAGATCACCGGCTCGTTTGGCATTTCGTACGACATCACTGACCGCAAGCTGGCCGAGGAAACTCTGCGGCAGGCGCGCGACGCAGCGGAAGCAGCAAGCGAAGCAAAAAGCAATTTCCTCGCCAACATGAGTCACGAAATCCGCACGCCGATGAACGCGATCATCGGGATGACGGAGCTCGTTATCGACACACCGCTGACACAGACGCAGCGTGAGTACCTGACGATGGTACAGGAATCCGGCGAGTCACTGCTCGGCGTGATCAACGATGTCCTGGACTTTTCGAAAATTGAGGCCGGTCGCCTGGAACTCGATCCGCGGCCGTTCGGGCTGCGCGACATGCTTGGCGACACGCTCAAGTCGCTTGCCGTGAGAGCTCATCGTGACGAAATCGAACTGGCCTGCCACGTCGATCCCACGGTGCCGGATTTGCTCACGGCCGACTCCGGCCGACTTCGGCAAATCATCGTCAACCTCGTCGGCAACTCGCTGAAGTTCACCGAGGCGGGTGAAGTGGTCCTTGATGTCGAGCGGGAATCGGAACCAGACGCATTGCCGATCCGCCTTCATTTTCGAGTCACAGACACAGGCGTCGGCATCCCCGAAGACAAGCTCCAGAAGATCTTTGAGGCGTTTGAGCAGGCAGACAGTTCGATGACGCGACGGTACGAAGGCACCGGGCTAGGGCTCGCCATTTCGTCGCGACTGGTCGAGCTCATGAACGGCGAGATCTGGGTCGAGAGCGAGCAGCATCGCGGCAGCACGTTTCATTTTCTCGCCGACTTCGAGCCCGCACCGGAAGCGTTTCAGGATCGGGCACGAAACACAACGAGCCTCGCCGGACGTCGCGTTCTGGTCGTCGATGACAACGCCACAAACCGACGCATCCTCGATGAGATTCTCCGCAACTGGCAGATCGAACCCGTACTCGCGGAAAACGCGGCGGACGCAATCGTCGCCATCGAACAGGCCACGCACTCAGGCCGACCATTCGACCTGATTTTGACGGACGCCAATATGCCGGATGTCGACGGGTTTACGCTCGTTGAGCAGCTGAATTCGCGGAACGATCTCGACAGCCCGGTCCTGATGATGCTGACTTCGGGCGGTCGGATGGGCGATCTGACGCGCGCGACAGATCTCGGCATCGCCGCCTACCTCATCAAACCCGTCAAGCAGTCGGAACTTTTTGACGCCATCGTCGAAGCGCTCGGTGTCGAGTCCACAGAAGGTGAAGAGTCGTCATTTGGCGCTGGCCCGACACGGCATACACGGTCGCTCGATGTGCTGCTGGCCGAAGACAGCCACGTCAACCAGAAACTCGCCATCGCCCTGCTGGAAAAATGGGGCCACAAAGTCACCGTCGCGGAGAACGGGCGCAAAGCTGTCGAACAATGGGCCGCCGGCAACTTCGACATCATCCTGATGGATATTCAAATGCCGGAAGTCGATGGCCACGACGCAACGCGACAAATCCGCGATCTCGAACAGCAGACCGGGGGGCATACCCCGATCATGGCCATGACTGCTCACGCACTGAAGGGTGACGAGGAGAAATGCCTGGCGGTCGGCATGGACGAGTACATCTCAAAGCCAATTCGTGCTCCGCTGCTGTTCGAAAAACTGACTGCGTTGTGCGATGTCGCAATCCACGAGACTTCCGAGGAAATCGGCATCCTAATCGGAGACCGCTCTGGTCTCATCGACTGGGATGCGGCGTTGAACATCGCGGCTGGCGATTCCGACCTGCTGAAGGACCTCGTCGAGAGCATTCTTGAAGAAACGCCACGGCAGTTCGGGCTGCTCGAAACATCGATCGCCGATGGCGACTCTCTCACCGCCCGTCGAGCCGCGCACACAATCCTGGGCAACATGAGAACCATCGCCGTGCAGGACGCGATGGACCGTGCTTCGATCGTCGAGAACCTCGCAAAGGACGGTCATCTCGATTCCATTTCCGGCCCAGTCGAATCGCTCCGCATCGCCTGCGACCAGGTTCTCACTGAGCTTCGCGAGTGGCTCGTGTAGGTGTCGCACCACACTGACATCTCGTGGGGTGGGGTTCGCTTCGCCCGGCCCTCCCTACATCCTGCGGTCGTCCCACTCTACATTGCCGTCCCGCGCACCTTGAACGGACTTCTCATGACGGCCGAAACACAGACAACTACGAAGAGCGTTCTGATTGGCACGGCCGGCCACATCGACCACGGGAAAACACGCCTTGTCGGCAAACTGACTGGCGTCAACACGGACCGACTGCCCGAAGAGAAAGCACGCGGCATTTCGATCGACCTCGGCTTCGCTCACATTTCCGACGGAGACCTGCGGATCGGCGTCATCGACGTGCCCGGTCACGAGCGATTTGTCCGCAACATGGTCGCCGGGGCCACCGGGATCAACGTTGCCGTGCTGGTCGTCGCAGCGGACGACGGAGTCATGCCGCAAACCCGCGAGCATCTTGAGATCATGGACCTGCTCGGCATCCCGACCGGGTTGATCGCGCTCACCAAGATCGACATCGTTGACGAGGACCTGGTCGAACTGGCGAAGCTCGACATCGAAGAATCCGTCGCCGGCACGTTCCTCGAAGGAGCGCCGGTGATCCCGGTCTCCTCGGAAACCGGCGAGGGCATCGACGAATTGCGACAAGCAATCCTCGACACCTGCCGCGAAATTGAGTTGCCAGAATCGCTACCGCTGTTCCGCCTGGCAATCGACCGCGTCTTCTCAATCACCGGTCACGGCACCGTGGTCACCGGGTCTGTCCTCAGTGGCGACGTTCAGGTTGGCGCGACGCTCGATCTCTGGCCGGAGGGCCGCCAGGTCCGGGTCCGCAGCGTTGAGCGGCACGGTGAGCAGACTGAAGAAGCCGGCAGCCGGCAGCGCACGGCGATTAACCTTGCCGGAGTCAAGCACGAGGAAGTTTCGCGCGGCTGCGAGCTCGCGACGGCCGGCTATCTGCAAACGACGCGACGGTTGCTGGTCGACCTGCGGGTGCTCAGCAGTTCGCCGATGCCGCTTAAAGATCGCGTCGAAGTCAACCTGCACATCGGCACGCGGGAAGTCGAAACGCGAGTCATCCTGAAAGGCCGCCGACTGGAACCGGGCGAGCGGGGCTACGCGGAACTGCGTCTCGCCGAGCCAATCGTCGCGGCGTTTGGCCAGCGGTTCATTCTGCGTCGCGTCTCGCCAGCGGTGACGATCGGCGGAGGACGCATTCTCGACCCGGCCATCCCTGACCTGCTTCGGATCCGGAACATCGAAGAGCTCGCTGAAAACCTCGACAGTGACTCCGGAGCCGAACGACTTTCCGTGTACCTCGGCCAGCGAGACTCCATTCGCGCCGGCGACCTGACAATCGCCAGCGCCGTCGGCCTGATGCCGGACGAACTGGAGACGCAGCTCAACGAACTCCGCGAGGCTGGCTCGATCGTCACACTCGGCGAACGGGACCGCACATTTGAGATTCACGCCAGCCGCCTCGACGCGCTCAGCCGATCGATCCTGCGAACGATTCGCGAGGAAGTCATCCGCCACCAGCCGCGTCGTTCGCTGCCAAAGCCAACGCTGCTCACCGCGTGCCGGGAAATCACAACGCAGCACATTCTCGAGGCTGTCATCGCCTGGCTCCTGAAGAAAAAGGAGCTGGTCAAGATCGGCGAGAATCTTGGCCCGGCGGACCTGCAGGTGAAGCTGACTAAGGCTCAATCGAAAAACCGCCAGGCAATGCTCGATCAAATCACGTCCGGCAGTCTCACCCCGCCGCTGGCGAAAGAACTCGCCGAGTCGATCGACCAGAAACCCGCCGAGGCGAATCAGCTTCTCAACCTGACCGAAGAGGATGGCCTGATCGTGAAAGTCGCAGACGGCCTGTTCTTCACGCCCGAGGCTCTCGATCTGGCCCGCGTCAAATGCAAAGAAACACTCGCCGAAATCGAAGAGGCAACGATGGCCCAGCTTCGAGACGGCTGGGGAGTCACTCGCAAGTACTCCGTTCCACTGTGCGAGTATTTCGACTCGATCGGCGTCACAGTCCGACGCGACAACATCCGCATCGCAGGCGAGAAAATCGACACGCCGATTGGAGCGATGGCTGAAAGATCGTGACTCGTGCCGGAACCGGGTCGTGTTTCGTCAGTTCAATGCGAGGGCGAGCCTCCCACCAGAATGCCCAGCTTCGACACCGCTGGCTTACGTCGCCGCGCGAGCTGTGTGGACAAGGAGAAGCAGCATCTCCACCCATTGGATTCGTCTTGCCGCCTGAGCCAGCGCAGGATCGCCTTCCCGGCCCGATGTCTGGCAGAAATCGACGAACGCCGACGAGTCCCAGTTTCCAGACGCCCCGAGCCGCTTCTTCCAGGAATCTGCTTTCGGAGAACCGCTCTCGTCCAGCGCAACGGCTGCGACCCTGGCCAGCGATTCGAAGCAGGCGTGATGGCCAACTCGCCGAAACCAGTATTTCGCGTTGCTCGGGTCCGGCTCGCGGCGGTGCATGATCGCGTGCCAGTAATCGCCGTTGCCCTCGCCGTCTCCCTCAATGCTCTGCGAGCAGTTGTGACTTTCATCCAGCCAGTCGTTGATCTGCCACAAACCGGCGTGAAGCGCGGTCGCCTCAACGCTCGACAAAACACCCGGCAGCACTTCGTGAAGTTGCAGTGACGACAGCACCGAGGCGAGCCAGCCGTGCGAACGCGGCGGCCACTGCGGCGAGACAAGCGGCAAATCCGCTTCGATCGGCGGCAGCGCGTCGAGCTCGCTCGATACGCAGCCCAGCCTTTCATGCAGAGCGACGGAGGAGGAATCGCTCAAGCTCAGCCGCACGATCAGTTCCCTCACGGTCGAATCGACATCACGGAATCCACCTGCCTCCCGCACTCGCGCCGAATCCAGCAGCACCGCGCACCGTGACTCAAAAGCCATCGCCAGACTCGCCAGCGAGACCGGCAAGTGCGAGCACAGAAAATCAAAATCGCGTCCAGGGCCAATGGGAGCCAGCTCGACCGTTCGAGAGAGCTTCTCACCCTGTGCCACGATTTCCGAAAGGGCGTCCTCGTCAACCAGACGCCCCGCGACCAGCGCGACAACCGGCCCCTCTTCGAGGATCGCATTCAGAGTGGAAGCCGTCGCCGATTCGAGCGACTCGTCACGGGTACATGCCGCGACCGAGCCGTCCAAACGGGACTCACCGAAGAGGAAGATTTCAGGACGCGGCATGGGATCTTTCGCTCAGATGGACGGCAACCTTCACGAGGAAACTCAGCCAGAGAATGAAAAAACACCCCGGCTTTGACAACCGGGGCGTGCAGGACAGCAGAAATTTGCAAACAGCTACTTTCCTTCCGCTGGCTCTTCCAGCACGGACAATGACAGCTTTTCCACTCCCACCTTCTGCAAAGCATCGAGGAGCAGGACGACGTCTTTGTGCTCAGCATCAGGATCGGCTCGAATCGACACGGAAGAATCTGCGAGCCGCTTGAGTTTCGAAATCCGCTCAACGGCTTTCGAAATGCTCTCTTTGGTGCACTCGAATTTCACTTGAGCAGGCTCCCCTTCCGCACCGGCTTGCAGGGAGATCACGACCAGTTTTCCCTCGACGGTCAGCGATGACACAGGGCCGGGAAGTTCAATCGATTCCTCGCCGAGTTGCGGAGGCTGCGGCGTCAGTTGCCGGGCGTCGCGAAGACTCACCAGCAACTCAACAATCTGATCGTGAGCGCCACGTGTCTGCCGAATGACCAGAGCCTGTGCCGAGCGAACAATCGAAACTGTCCCGCCCGTTCCATCGACGGTCTGCCAGCGGCCCTTCAAAACTCCAGACTGAACCGCCTCGGCCAGTTCGGACCACGAACTCTCGTCCGAGGAACTAACCAGATCCCCGACAGGATAAACGCGGGTGATCTCTTTGGCCGCGGCCGCTTCCTTTGTTGTGATCTTGAGAACTTCATCCTCAATGACACTCGTCAAGCCAAGGTCACCCAGAATGATCTTCAAAGCCGAACGCAACGAAATCCCGGCCAGAGCTGCAGTCACTGGCTCATCGGATGAGATGCCCGCGTCGTCCAGCGAATTCCGGTCAAGAATCATCGAGATGCCTGACTGCATTGCCGTGAACTGAATCGCGTCGACCAGTGGCGTATCAATAAACGCAACTTCTGTTTTCTCGTCGAGCGCCGCCAGGATCTTGCGTTCCGCCTCGCCGGGGGCCGGAAGAAACAGAGGCTGCCGGACCTCCACTTTCTTTATCATGAGCCGCGGACCTTCCACCGGCGCGGTGAGTTGCGACGGCGAGAACGGATCTTCCTGGGCACTCGCGACGGGACTGGAGATCACCGGCGACGCGGTCATTGCCAGGGCGACAGCCAGAATTCGACGGCGGGTTTGATTGAAATCGAACATAGAAAACTCCGGGGGCTCTTCAGCACAGTGAACGTCGTCTGATGATTGCCTGGCGGTGACCGTGATGCCAGCGCATTCGGCAAGGTCTCGCGGCAAAGTCGCTGTGACCGGCATGTCCGGCGCGCGACTGACAAACCGGACGATCCGCGTGTCGTGGCGGTTTGACCGGCTCTGCACGAAACGTACTCTTGGGAGAGATTGACTCACGTCGTTGGGCCGACGCGGGTTGTTCGACCGAGGGGAAAACAATGCAACAGGCGGAGACTCCGTTCGGAATCTCGTTCATTGAGTTTGCGCTGATCGCCGCGCTGCTGACCGGCTGCGCGATGAGCTTCGCGCCGGAACTCGTCGCTGCCGCAAAGTCCGCGAGCGAACAGGCACTCGACGATGACCTCGAGATGTTCCGACGCCAGATCGCGCAGTACCGGCTCGACCACGACGATCTGCTGCCGGCGCACGGAACTAACTCCGAGGCGACTTTTCTCAACCAGTTGACACGCCGCACAAGCCGGCATGGCGAGGTGGCAGAACGAGCTCACTTTGGGCCGTACATCATCGGGTCGATCCCGGTGAATCCGTTTTCCGGTTTGAGCCGAGTGCTGGTTGTGCCTGGTCCACTGGCAGCCGGGCACACCACCGGAGACGGAACGCACGGCTGGGCTTTCAGCAGCACAACCGGCGAGATCCGCGCGAACACTTCTGGCAGGTAGCCGGAGGCTGCTTGCGGCTCGGCACCAGCCTCGCCTCCCGCCTCCCGCAAACTGCTAAATCGGACGGGTCGGGATCGACGGCCCGGCCAGGTGCGGGTTCCGTTTCCAGCTTCGAGAGCGCTCGGCAAGTTCTGCCGCAGCGCTCGCCCAATCGGGGAATTCGAATTGGAAGCCGTGCTGAAGGAGTCGTCCTGGGATGACTCGTCGGCTTTTGAGAACCAGTTCGCTTTCCGTTCGCAGCACCGTCGTTGCGATTTCGAGCAGCCACTCCGGCGCGGGAAGGCCGACTCTCATGCGCCACGCACGCCGCAAACCGGCCATGAAATCTGTGTAGGGCAACGGGTTCGGCGCCGCGAGGTTGACGGCACCTTCGACCGCTTCGTTCCGGATCAGCCAGTCAACACTCCGCACAAAATCGGCTTCGTGAATCCACGAAACAAACTGACGGCCGCTGCCGACGCGACCGCCAAGGCCGAACCGCACGAGTCGCGAGAGCACTTCAAAAACGCTGCCCGAATCCGGACTCATCGTCATGGCTGACCGCAGAGCGACTTTTCGAGTGTGCGGAGTCTTCGCGTCGGTGAGCGTTTTCTCCCAGGCCTTCGCGACATCGATGCTGAACCGCCAGGTCGAAGGCGAATCCGGTTCCGCGCCGCCGAGAATTCCCGTCGCCTCATCGTTCGCAGCGTCGAATCGGTGAGCGTAAATTGTCGCCGTGCTGGCCTGCAGCCAGACGGGTGGCGGACGCTTCGCGGCGGCGATCGCCTCACCGATAACTCGCGTTGAGTCGACGCGTGAGTTCAGAATCAGCTCGCGATTTCGTTTTGTGTATCGGCAGTCAACGCTCCGCCCGGCGAGATTGATGACCGCGTCCGCTCCGTCAATTTCTCTCGACCAGTCGCCTGACGTGCGACCGTCCCACGCGACCTCACGGACAGCACAAGTTGTTTGCGGTTCTGGGCTGCGGCTGAGAACGCAGATTTCATGGCCCTCGGCCAACAGTCCGCGAATCAGGACCGCGCCGACCTTTCCGCTGCCACCGGGGATAAGGATTTTCATCGAGCTGCCTTTGCGTTGAGGTTTGGATTCTGTCAAACCTCATACCGCAGTCTCTGTGTGAAATTAACGGCGCCCATCGTTTTCGATGGCCTCTCGAAACACGAAACGTTCGTCGAGAGAGTCGAATCCATTGAATGCCTGCGTGAAAAAGTTGAGGCCACACAAGCGTTCCTGGGGATATGGCTGATGGCTCTTCATTGAATTATCAGATCGTCAGGAAGAAATAGATTACGATCGAACCGGACTCGCCGCGCCACGAGATGTCTGCAATGCTGTGGTCGTTCGGGCCAAAACGTTTTCACCAGGTCCCAGCTATTCAAACGGCAAATGAGCGAGTCTCCTGAGAAATCACTGCGAGTGACCGTTCTTTCGCCAGACGGTGATCAGGTCCTGCGCGCCAGTTTTCCGGCTTCGGAAACAATCTCGATCGGTCGCTCGTCAGAATCGGACATTCATCTCGCCGATTTCGGGACCGCCATTTCCCGTTGCCACGCGGTCATTCTCTTCGACGGGACGAACTGGGAATACTACAACCTGGGAGTCAACGGCTCTTTTCGAAACGGACGCAAGGTTGAGTCGGTTCTTCTCAACCAGAACCTGGCGATTCGCCTTGGCAAGCGTGGCCCGATCCTGCAGTTGCGACCTGACGCCAGCCTGGACGACTCGTCAAGTTTCCACGACTCACAGTCAGACGACGTTTCCGGCTGGATTGAGCGAATTCGAAACGGCGATGAAGACGCGGCTCAGATGCTTTGGGACCGCTACGCGGAGGACATTATCGAAGTCGCCCGGCGATCGATGAAGGACGCACCGAAGCGGGTCCAGGACGAAGAAGACGTTGCCGTCATCGCTTTTAAAAGTCTGCTTGCCGGCATCGTTGCCGGGCGTTTTCCGGAGCTGGATCGGCGTGAGCAGTTGTGGCGACTGCTGCTGGTCATCACGACGCGAAAAGCCGCAGCCATCATTGAGAAAGCCAATCGTCAGAAGCGGGGCGGGGGCGAAGTCCGAGGCGACTCGGCAATGTTCCAGTCGGGTAAGAGTCCTGCGGAAGGATTCGATCAGTTGCCGTCACAGAGGACGACACCCGTCGTCGCTGCTGCAATCGCTGACGAAGCTCAAAATCTTCTCGCAGCTCTCGACGAAACCTCGCAGAAAATCGCGGCCCTCAAGATGGAGGGCTACACGCACGAGGAAGTTGCGGAAAAACTCGGAGTCAACGTCCGCACTGTCGAACGCCGGCTCAAGGCGATCCGCGAGCAATGGCAGAAGATCGTCGACGAGGGCTGATCGCTCCAGCCGGAAAAACCGGCAAAGTTTGCTCGGTTTTGGCAATCGGCAGAACCGGACCAGGTGGCAACGCCGATATTTCTGAGTGACTGTCTCTGGCTGGATCGTGCGCGCGAACCCCCTGCTTTGACCATGATGCGTCAAATTTGTCATTTTCTGCTCATTGTGAGCCTCGTGGTGCCACCTCCGGTGATCGCTCAGGAGTTGGGTGCGTGGCGCGTCGATCGGCCTCCGGACCCGTCGAACGGCGTCTGGCGACCTCAGGGAGAGGCTCCGACGGAACGACGGAAACCACAAAGATTCAGGACCGGAGCTCCGGAGTACGCACCGGTTCCGCGCGAATCCGGAATGCCCGCTTTTGCACCCGACGCGAGATTTGCTCCTGAGCCGCGGACTGCACCACAGCCAGACACGGGACTCGCCGGCCATCCAGGTTTTCCGCCGCTTCCGCCACTTCACAATTCGACACGTCGCCTTCCTGGCGAGGTGCTCGGCGCAGCGGCGACAACTCGCCATTCGCCACCCGATCCCCCGCTGTCTCCCGTCAGACCGTCCAACGCACAGGGACCCGGTTACAGCAATGAAACCGGGATGCCGTCGGCGACTCCCGGTCAGACGATCGCTCCTGCGTCCCACACCGATTTCCCGGCTGTTCCCGCAACGCAGTTGAATCTGCAGGAACAGTTGAATCTGCAGGAACAATGGTGGCCTGCTCCGCCGGGAACGCCGCATTCTCATCCCGGCCTCGGCCAGGATCCGAACCCATCGAACTTCCCTCCCGCTGCCGATCAGTCCTGGCCGGTGCATCAGCCGGAACAGCCGGCCACCGATCCTTACGGCAGTCCGCCACAAACCATTCCCAGTCAGTACAACGGCTTTGCTTCACCAGAAGGAGCATCGTGCGCGAATGGCGTCTGCGGAAAAAACGGTTGCTCAACCTGCGCGGTTAGTCCACTGAATCCCGCTGGAGTCGCACCGCTCGCCGACGAGTTCGCTCGAATTCTCCCTTACGGCTGGCTGCAAAGAGCGGGCGGGCAGATGTACGGAACGAATCGCAACTGGGATACCAGGCTTGGCCTGTTTGCCCCCCTGCTGATTTATGAAGCGTCAAGTACCGTTGCCTTTCTTCAAGCGAGCGGCCTGCTTTCAAATCAAAGCACTTACGGAGCCAACATCGGAGCCGGATTCCGCAGACGTCATCCGGAAGCCGACGGTCTCTACGGAGCCAGCCTCTGGTACGACATGGAATCTGACCCCGACCGCACGTTTCAGCAGGTGGGAGTCAGCTTCGAATCTCTGTTCAACAATCTGGAACTTCGAGCCAACGGCTACGTCCCGATCACGTCCGGAAGTCACATCCGCTCCGCAACACCGCCGCTCGTCGGACAAAGAGAAACGGTTCTGACTGGATTTGATGTTGAGGCGGGAGGCCGGGTGGGAGGCCTGTCTCAACTGTGGGCTTTCGGGGGCTACTATTTCTACACAGACCGCTCGCTGGCCGAGGATCCGATTCATGGCGTCGCCGCGCGGCTGGAATTGCGGCCGAAAGAAGACGTCGCTTTCAGTCTGGCGTACGCCTACGACGACGTCTTTGAAACCAGCCTGTTTGGCAGCGTGACAATTCCGTTTCGAAACCTCGGACAACTCTTCCGCTCGGAATGCGAATGCACTTTGCCGCGCTACGGTCGACTTGTGAATCGCCGAAATCGCCTGGCAATACACCGGTGAGAAGCCATCGCCACAAACGTCGTGACGGGTAACCTGATCTTCATCGCCCAGGTCGATGGAGCCGCTCCTGCAGGCGGCGAAGGAACTCCGGACTCTTCGTTCCAGAGGATTGGCGAGGCTGTCACCGCGGCGGACACTCACGGCATCGCCTTCGTCCGAAACAGCACGTTAAACCAGACCGTATCGCCGCAGAACAACCAGCGATTGCTGGCAGACGGTTTCCTTGACTCGACCCCGTACCGAATCGTCAGTCGCAAGAACACGTTCATTCTGCCAGGTCAACGAACGCGAGCTGAGCATCGTTCCGAATTGCGATGGATGTTCGAAAGGAATCCTGACCAGCCAATTCGGCGCCCATTCATCCTGACAAAAAAGAAAGGGCGTGCCGCCCAGACGACACGCCCTGAATTGTTCAGCCGCGGGAATTCAGCCCTGCGCTGGGGCCGCTGCTGCGACCTGATCCTGTTGACGCAGCCCGTCCAGTTCCTGCTTGAGCTGATTCAACGCGGCCTGCGCGGTGTCTGCTTCCTGCTTCGCCTTTGCGTGCTTTTCTTCAACCGGCTTCATCGCGGCCTGGCTGTCCGTCAGCAGCTTCGTTGCTGCCGTGACCACGACCTGAGCGGGAGGCAGTTTCGCCTCTTCAGCTTTCATGGCTGCGGTCGCCTGGACGTGTGTGGCTGTCAGCGCGGCGAGCTGCGTTTTTCCGTCGACAATCGCCTGAGTGTTTCGGTCGAAGGCCGCCTTCAGCTGTCCCGCAGCAGCGGCAAGCTCTTTGTCGTCCGGTACGGCCACGACCGCGGCGGCACCTTTGTCTTTCGCCTCTGTCAGGATCGGCACGGCGGCTTCGCGGGAAGCGATCAATTTGGCCTGAGCATCCATCGCCGCGGCTGCTTTGTCCACGTTCAGCTTGGCAGCAGCCACCGCCGCCACGATCGCCTGTTCGCCGGCCTGTGCTGTCTGCAGAGCTGTCTGCGAGTCTGTGACCTTCTTCTGAGCTGCTTTCAGCTCAGCATCCATCTCCGCAAACGTCGCCGCGAGGCTTTCCGCTTCCGATCGTCGTGTCTTGAATGTGACCACCTTCTGGGTGAAAGCGATCTCCTCGTTCCAACGGTTCACCTCTCCCTGAGTGGCTGCCACAGCAGCAGTCGCCTGGTCGAGGGCAGCTTTTGCAGCCGCCACCACTGTCTGCTGAGCGGCAAGTGACACAGTCAATTGGTCGACCAGGGTCTTTGTCGCGGCAGCCGCAACGGCATTGTCCGCAAGTTGTTTCGTCGTCGTCACGATTGCCTCCTGTGCTGCTTTGAGCCGGGCACCTTCATCGGTCACGACTTTCTCGGCCGCCGTCAGCGAGGCAGCCCGAGCTGCAGCAACCGCTTTCAGTTGATCAACTGCAGCAATGACTTCCTTGTCGGCAGCAGCCTTTGCCGCCGCAGCAACCGCTTTGGCAACCGTCTCGTTGAGAAGCGGCACCACTGGCTGAAGAGTTGCGACAATCGCTGCTCCTGCATCCTGCTTCGCCTTGGCGTCAGTTTCTGTCGCCTTCGCAGTTGTCATCGCCGTCTGGTAGGTCGCAGCCAGTGCCACCAGTTCGGCCTGCTTCGCAGTGCCGACATTCAAGTCGGTCGTCATCTTCGTGGCGACAGCCTGTGCAGCGGCCCAGGCAGCATCTTTTGCCTTCTGATCGGCCTGCACCTGTGTGAGCGCGGCTGTTGCCTGTGAAAGTCGAGTCGCCAGTTTCAGTGGGTTCGAAGCGAGTTCGCCAAGCCGCACACCATCGGCCACATTCCAGACACGGATCAATCCCGTCCAGTCTCCGGCAATGACACGTTTGGTCGTGTCACAGTAGGCGACCTTCAAAGCGAGATCTGGGAAGGCTTCAAACGTTCGAACAGCTGCGCCGTCTCCGTTCCAGAGTTTGGCGGTTCGATCACGGCCAGCTGTGACGATCTGGTCTTCCTGCGTAAAGGCGACATCCTGAGTTCCGCCACCGTGAGCGCCCCAGCTCTTGATCTGGCCACCGTTTTCCATCTCCCAGAGGCGAACTGTTGTGTCGTCGCTGGCCGACGCCAGTACATTGGAATCTTTTCGCCAGGCGAATCCGGTAATCATTGCCGAGTGGCCACGCAGTCCGAGATATTCCCGCCCGGTTTCCGCCTCCCACACAAACACGCCACCATTCCGGTCGCCAGTCGCAAGGAGAACGCCATCGGGACTGAACTCAACTGCGCAGACCCACTCGGTGTGTTTCTTCTGCTCGTACAGGAGTTCACCCGTGGCCGTCGAGTAAACTCGAACGATCTTCGACGGTCCCCCAAGAGCGATCCTCGACTGATCCGCGCTGATGTCAGCGCCGAGTACTGTGTCGGTCTCGTTTCCAACTTCGATGACGCGTTCGCCGGTTTTGATGTCCCAGACGATCACCTTGCCCTTGTAGGAGCCTTTTCCTCCGGCAGCCAGCAGCAGTCCACCACTCCGGCTGAATTTGAGAACATGTGCGATGCCTTCTGGGAAATTCAGAACGCCGATTAGCTGTAGAGTCTGAGTATTGTGAAGAAGAATCTGACGCTGGCCACCGACCGCCACAACAGGAGCCCAGGGGCTTGTCGCAATGGCTGAAACAGCAGTCGTCTTTTCCGTCTCGACAACTGGCTCAAGGCTCAAACGAATCGGCATTGGCGGCGGACCTTCCGGACGGCCATTCGGTGCAAACGACAGCGAAAGGGCAACCTTCGGCTTGCTGCTGACCGCTTTCTTGCTGTCTTTCGTCTCCAAAGCGCCGCCGAGGATCCACGCTTTGATCGTGTTCAGAGTCGCGTCCGGCATCTTAGGCTGATTCGGAGGCATTGTTGGCGTCGACTCATGAGTCACCAGTTGCCACAGGAAGCTGGCATCGGTGTCGCCTGGTTCGATACTCGCCCCCGACCCGCCACCTTGCATCATGTTCGTGTAGTTCAGGAGGTCGAGCCCTCCGATCTTCTTGTCCGCATTGTGGCAGTTGCCACATTTGGCTCGGAAAATCGGCTCGACGTGATCCACATAGGTCACTTTTTCGTCAGCTGCCTGAGTGGTCGAGGCCACCGAAAAAGCGACAAATGCTGCGAATGTGGAAAGCCGGCGAAAAGTCATGGCAGTCTCCGACGAAAGTCACGTGTGGAGAGTAGAGGCGGGAAACATTCCCGGATGCAGAAACATAGGTCCTGCATTTCCGGGCGAGTCGAAATCCGAAAAAGACCAGCGGTCTTTGGTTAGTGGTTGAACACGAATTCTCGAGAGTTCATCACCGCCCAGAAGATGTCTTCCAGAACCTGCTGCTGCTGGGCAGCGTCGACGGCGACAACCTCGTTCAAGGAAGCCATTTCCTGTTCGGTGGGCTTCCGCGTGAGGCAGCGAATGTAGATCTCTTCGAGAATCTGCTGCGGTGTCTTGCCTTCGGCCAGGCGGGCTGGCACGAGTTTGCCCTCGGCAATCTTCGAGTTGACCGTGTCTCCGTTCAGGAGATGGAGAGCCTGCGACAAATTCGGCTCCATGGAAACTTCACAGGAACAAACCGTCTCGCGAGTGGCGCGGCCGAATGTCGTCAGGAAGTAAGTCGAGGTGTTGCCGTTAGCAACCTGGACTGCCCGAGCTCCCAGTGGCAGGCCCTGGAACTTGTTCTTTGTGTCCGTCACCTGAGTAATCGAGTCAAGCAGGACTTCCGCACGGACTCGGCGAAGTGCGGCGTGCGAAAAGTTCCGTGAGTCCGTGATGTTTGTTTCATTCGTTGCCGTTGAGTGCTGATACACCCGTGACAGACAGATGTCTCGAACGAGCTTTTTGAAGTCGTAATTGTATTCGGTGAACCGGCGACCAAGCTCCTCAAGCAGTTCCTGGTTGACGGGCGGGTTGGAAACCCGCACATCATCGACCTGATCGATGATGCCTTTCCCCAGGAAGTGGGACCAGACGATGTTGCCAAGGTTTGTTGCGAAATACGGATTCTGGGGCGAAGCCAGCCAATCGGCCATGACGATTCGCCGATCTTTGCCAGCAACATCCGGCACTTCTCCGCCGAGGAATTTCGGAGTCATGACTCGGCCGCCAACGAGATGTCGAACGTCGCCACCGCCACTGTTGAAGATGATGAGTTCCCTGGGATCCTCTGCAGCTTTTCGGCCAATCTGCGAAAAGAAGGCCGCGAAGCTGTAGTAATCATCCATCGTCCAGCGGTCGAACGGGTGGTTGTGGCACTGGGCACACTGAATCCGCATTCCCATAAAGACCTGTGCAACATTCTCTGATGTCTTCAGCGTGACCCGCTCATTCTGGTAATAATTCGTTGCGGCATTCTGGAATGTGCCACCGTTCGAGCCGAGAAGTTCCCGCACCATCTGATCGGTCGGGACATTTCGCGCGATCTTGTCTTGAACCCAGTTGTAATAGCGGAGCATCGACTTGTAGCTGATCTGATTCGAGGTTCGAATCTGAAGCAGTTCCGCCCATTTCATCACCCACAGCTCAACGAATTCTTTGCGGGTCAGCAGCTCATCGACGAGCAGTTCCCGTTTCTTCGGATCCTTGCTGTCCATGAACCGATGATATTCTTCGACGGTTGGCAACACGCCGCATACGTCGAAGTAAACGCGACGCAGAAAGACTTCGTCCGTGCACACTTCCGACGGGATGATTCGCAGCTTCTTCAGCTTGTTGTAGATAAGCGTGTCGACGTAGTTGAATTCCGGCGTTTGGGGATCGGTGTACTGCAGACCCTTCGGAAGCGTGATGAACTGTCGCCCGACCGTGTGAGTCTCGAAGCGAGCCATGATGAATGATTCGCCCCGTTCATGAGCCGTCACGACACCGTCCTGGGACACGGTTGCCGATGTATCGTTATTCGACAGGAAGACGGCGAGATTTGTCACGTCTCGATCCGTTCCGTCAGAGTATTTCGCGCGAGCGGTCAACCGCTGAGTTGTGCCTTCCCCATCGAGAACGCCGTTCTTCGGATAAAGTTCGACTGATAACACTTTCGGCACTTCACCCTTGTCGTTTTCACCACCGGCCTTCAACCATCGAATGAGGGTCGCGTAGTACACGCTGTTCGCATCGAACCGGCTTCCCCCTGTGTGCGGAACCGAGCCAATCGACTTCGTCACGATCAGGCTGTCTTCCGGAATCGCGAGGTTGATCCGACGGCCAGGCAACTCGTGAGTGATTCGATCATGGTCGCCATCCGGGTCGAAGCCGAACAGCGAGAGGCGAAAGCCATCTTTGCCGCTCGCGGCACCATGGCAGCTTCCGGTATTACAGTTGGCCTTCATGAAGACCGGCATGACATCCAACTTGAAGCTGATCGGTCGTTCCGCAGTGGCCGCCTCGACTGTGATCGGAACGGTCTTCGCGTGTCCACCGAACTCGACTGTCAACTGGGTTGCGCCGTCTGCAGCGGGGTAAAGCACATTCCCTTCAAGACGAGCTGGAGCCGGATTGGCGAGCGTCAGCTTTGCTTCCATCGTGACGTCGCTGGTCAGGCCGCTGGCATAAGTCGCCTGCACGACAAACGACTGTCGATCCTGGACCGTTTTGAGATTCACGTCCGGCGGGAAGACCTCAATCGATACCGGTGCTTCCTGAGCCTGAACCCCAGCAGCCAGAAATCCGGAAACGGCAAGTCCGCGTGCAAAATTCAGGAGAGTACGACCGAACATGACGGTGATCCTTCAAAAGCCTCTCGGCATGAAATTAACGATCTGAGTCTGTGAAGCAGGAACGGTTTCTTTAAAACTACTCGCCCCCGCCGCCAGCCGCTTCTGCTTTCTTCGCTTTTTCCAGTCGCAGCATTTCCAGCCGGGTGAGTCTTCTTGGCGGTGCCGCGACTGCCGGCGCGGGAGCAGGAGTTGGTGCAGCGACGACAGCCGGTGCTGCCGGCTTCGGCGGCTCGACTTTGGGAGGCAGAGGCACGTCGACGCGGAGCTCCGTGGATCCGACATTGTGAACGATGTTTTCACCATTCATCGGAATCGTGATCTGGGCGAAGACTGTTGCGTGCCGGCCAGCCGGGGTTGTCATGTCGGTTGTCACCTTGAAGATGATTTCTTTTGAATCCTTCGTGAGCATGACGGGCTCTGTCACCGCCTTATTGGGAAGTCCAAAAATCTGGACGGTTGCGGCAGCATCAAATGCCTTGGCAATCGTCACCTGGCAGACGATCTCCGTCGGCTGTCCCTGGTCGCAGGCGGCCCGGTTCATCGCGAGGGTCACGAACGGCTCAGAGACTTCCAGTGGCGTGAGATTGCTCGCCGAGAATCCGTTTCCATTACCGACGTTTGCCCAGCCGACGACGAAGATTTTCGAGATTCCGATCGCAGCTCCACCGTTGGCGCTAAGCGGGTAAAATGCTTCGGTTTGTCCCTTTGGAATCTGAATCGAGCTGCCTGCACCGATCCCTGCCGGGCGGAATGGAAGTTGAACAGTGATCGCCTCGTCCCAGCCTTCCTTCTTCGTCGCAACGACCTTCAACTGCATCGATCCATTCCTGGCGATCGGCACTTTTGGGGCAACGATGTCGAGTTTGAACGGAATTTCATCGACGACAGCGATCGGCAGTCGGCTGACAGCTTTCGTGTAGTAACGCGACTGGCCTGGCGCACCGATAATGAAGTCCGAGTTATTTTCAAATCCGCCAACGATCGCAGCGTTCTCAGCGTGCTGAGCTGTAAAGTCGTAAAGACCACCGCCCAACGGTGCGTCCGCAGCCGCCTCGAAAACGACCGAGATGACGCTCTGGTTGGCCGGAACGTTCTCAACCTGCATCGTGACGCCGGGCGGCAACTCTTTCGGGTTGATAATGACGTCCCCGCCGAAGTTCACGCGGCTGATGTTAAACGTCGTGGCGAAGCGGTTTCCCCTGCCGACATAAATCTGTTGCCGGTATTGCCCGTAGCGTTCGACTCTTGGAATTGTGAGCGCAAGGCGTGGCTGGACGGCCTGAAACTCAACACGGTAGACGAAATCCTTGCCACCCCGGCCGAGATGGTCGATGACCCGCAGGTAGTACTCGCCATCCGCCGGCACGTTGAAGCGGAAGTAGCTGTCCGGTCCACGAGAATCGTCGTTGGATGCGATGGCACCACCTGCCGCGTTATAGAGGTACATGACCGGGTCGATCGCTGACCGAATTCGCCGTCCATAACACTCCACTTCAAACTGCTGACCTTTCGTCGCTGTGAATTTGAACCAGTCTTCGTCGCCGTCGTCCTGCAGGATCCCGTTAAAGGCGTTGGGGAGTGCAGCCGGCGAGGCCGTTTCGCGGGTGTTGTTGGGCTCGACTTCGAGCGAGTTACCGAATTCCGACAGACGGAAAACGTTCCAGCTCGGAGGCTGGTCGCCTTCTGCTCCCGCGAAGACACCAAATTCTGGCTGGACTTCGGCAGGCAGCTTGACCTTCTGAGCGATATCGCCAGCGGCGTCGCCGATAAAGCGGACGTCGACTTCTTCGCCGATTTTGCCGCCTGCCGGGTAGACGGCCGTCGGACGCGGGAACGTGCCAACGTGGAGCCGGTAGGTGCAACTGCCATTGCCTGCGTACGAACTCTCGCGGACTTCAACGTAGTACCTGCCGTCTTCAGGAGCGACGGCGGTCGCCACGCTGTCCTGAATCAACAATGGTGAGTCGTCAGAGGACGCCAACTCGAATCGTTTGGAGTCCAGAATCGCAACGTAGGGATCGAAGAGTGTCGTACCGAGCCGCATGCCTTCGACTTCGGCCGAAATCCGCTGCCCCTTCTTCACGTCGAAGGCGTAGTAGTCGACATCCTCGTTATTGGCGATGCCGGTGACGGTGACATTCAGAGGGATGAGTTGTGGAGTGGCGAAGTCGCTGTTGGACTCGTTTCGAATGACAGTTTTCCCGTCTTCCGACTTGATCGGGTTCGTCTCTACCTCAGCCACGTCCGGCAGGTGGCCGACGTAGAACGTCCGGTAATCGGAAATGCCAGTTGCTGTGCGAACCTGGCAGACATGCTCGCCCAGTCTCGCTGTGGGAGCGACGGCGACCTTCGCTTTGAAGGCGTTCGCATTCACCGGGATGAACTCTTTGACCTCAAATCCCGGCTCATAAAACATGACTTCCTTCACGTCGTCCAACTGGCTGCCGCTGAAAGTCAATTCCGTCTCGATCCCGCGCTGCAGGCCGCGAGGCTGAATGATCGTCAGACGCGGTGAAGCGGCGAGGACGACTGAGGAAAGGAGCAGGAAACACGCTGTCATCTGAGCAACGTGATTAAGAGTCTTCCGGAACGCAGGCATTTCTGTCCTCGCTGGTCGGACGGAACGGTTCGAATGGGAAAAGGAACCCGCTCAAAGTGAAACTGAGCGAGTAGTGCGGTGGCATTCCGCGGCGGGATATCTCGGCAGGCAATTCAGAGCAGGCTGAGTGAGGCCACATTCGAAAACGACGAGGCCCGATGCCGCAAAATCAAAATTTGATATACAGAAAGACAAAACGGAGCCCGGTCTGAAATGGCGACCGGGCTCCGAATTTCCATTTCAGGCAAGCAGTTCTTTCACAACTTTCCCGTCGTTGACGATCTCTATGGGTCGATCGCCAGGTGCCATCAACTCTTTGTCAGAGACGATGCCAATGGTGTGGTAAATCGTCGATGCCCAGTCCATGACGGACAGCGGGCTGTCTTCAGGCTCACTGGCGATCGAGTTCGACGTTCCGTGAACGTAACCCTTTTTGACTCCACCACCGGCCAGCACGACGCTGAAGACTTTCGGGTAATGGTCGCGGCCAGCCGTTCCGTTGATCTTCGGAGTCCGTCCGAATTCCGAGGCAATGCAGACGAGCGTTTCGTCCAGCAGTCCGCGCTCGCTCAAGTCGCTGATCAGTGTTGCGAAGCCCTGATCCAGAGCCGGGACCTGCCCGCGGATACCGTTGGCGATGTTGTCGTGCATGTCCCACCCACCATAGGTGAGGGTCACGAATCGGACGCCAGACTCAACCAGTCGCCGGGCCATCAGCATTCGCTGACCGGCCGTGTTGCGACCATATCGATCCCGGACTTCCGGCTTTTCAGCGTCGATATTGAAGGCTTCCCGGGCGGACGGAGAACCGATCAGGCCGTAGGCTCGATCGTAGAAGCTGTTCAGAGCGTCCAAGTTGTCCGCTTTTTCGTCGGTCAGGAACTTGTTGTTGACTCGATCGAGAATGTTGCGACGACGGCTGAAGCGACTGTCGTCGACTCCACCGGGCAGCGACAGGTCTCGAACCTTGAAGCCACCGGCAGCCGGATCGGAACCGAGGCTGAAGGGAGCGAACGAGGAACTGAGGTAGCCCGTGCCAGCAAACTCGTTCGGCTGGTTCGGGATGCAGACGTACGGCGGAAGATTCTTCCGGGGGCCAAGCTCGTGTGTCACGACACTGCCCATGCTCGGGAACGTCAGAGCGGGGCTCGGGCGGTATCCAGTGAACATGTTGTGAGTGCCGCGTTCGTGAGCTGCCTCACCATGAGTCATCGAGCGGCAAATCGTGATTTTGTCGACGATTTTCGCTGTCTGCTGGAACGTCTCGTTAATACGAGTTCCGGAGACGCTGGTCTCGATCGAGTTCATCGGGCCGCGATACTCGACAGGAGCGTACGGCTTGGGATCCCACGTTTCCTGGTGGCAGCATCCACCGGGAAGATAGATAAAGATGACGTTTTTCGCCGTACCCTCAAAGTTGGCGTAGTCCTTGAGGTCCGCCTGAGCCTGCCTCATCGCGAAAAAATCGGCAAGTCCGATTCCGACACCGCCGGCAAATCCGGCCTTAATGAATCCACGACGACTGGTCTGATTGGGCATTTTGCCTCTCCTGGTTGACAAATAGCTTGTGAAAGCGGGATTTAGGAAAACTGCGACCCAAGGGGGTGGGACGCTTTGGTTCTGCGGTGGGTCGTCAGGCAGGAACTTCGGCGGGTGACTCTCACAAACGTCGACATTGGTCGGATCGAAATCCACTGAACCGAGGCATCATGAGACGCGAACTGTGTTGAGTTGTCAAGCATCGAGGCGGGTTGCCGCAAAGAATCACGCGTCCGGTCGCGCAGACACTGCAGGGTGTAACGATTCCGGCGAGCGGGTCAGCCAGTGAAGACAGGAGACGGCAAGCTCCGACTCGTCATAACCTGCCGGAGTCCACACAGTACGAAGCGAGAGGCACGATTCGCGACGCTCGATCGCGCAATAAGTCTTATGCTGTCAGAGGAATCGGCCTTTCAATCCGTCAGGACCTCCGTCGAGTCTCGCGGAAATGACAAAGCCACCAGACGGCCGCAATGAGCGAGCGGCCTCGCAGCGAGTCACGGAGAAACGAAGATGGCAATGCGCAAGACCTCACTGCAGACGTTCGGCCTGTTTCTGGGTCTGGCCGCAATCGTGGCTGCCGCCCCCTTTCTCTGGACGATCGGCGGAACCACCGTCAAAGACCCCGGACTGGAAATCGGGCAGCCACTTCCGGCACTTTCCGGCAGCGGAACGGTCAACGGTCCTCTGCCCTCGCCGGAAGACCTCAAAGGCAAAGTCGTCGTCGTGAACTGCTGGGCCACCTGGTGTCCGCAGTGTCACACAGGCATGCCGGACCTGGTCGAGCTTCACAAAACGTATGCGGAAAAAGGCGTCGTGTTCATCGGCCTGACTGGCGAGGACGAGTCCGGCCTCGAGGACATCCAGGCCTTCCTCGACAAATACAAAGTCGAATGGCCAAACGCGTATGGAGCGATCAATTCCAGCGTCGCCCTCAAGGCTCACTTCATCCCTCGCTACTGGGTGTTCGACCGCAGCGGCAAAGTCACCTGGAACGTCGGCTTGCGAGGCCGCACGGAAATGAGTGCCGCCATCGAAAAGGCCCTCGCCGACCAGGGATAGCAGGAGCGGTCGGTGCGCGATCGCGCATCAGCCTCTCGGCGTTCGTCGGTCCAGTGCGTTCGTCGGTTCAGGACGAACTTCTCCTCAGACTGCTGACGCCCGAGCTAATCCGCGACCGGCATCCGCACATAGCGGCTCTGTACGGTCGAGAGCTTTGCAAACTCCGCTTCCGATGCTCGCAACCGGCCTTCGGTTGTGCGGTGAGTCATGATCACCAGCGGGACCAGGACCGCTCCGCTGTCGTCAGAAAGCTCGACCTCGGGAGCTTCGTGCTGGACGATCGTCGCAACGCTGATTTCGTTTCGGCCCAGAATGTCGGCGATATCCGCAATGACGTGCGGCCGGTCCTCGACGCTGAATCGCAGGTAGTAGCGTCGCTCAATCTGCTCGGCGGGGAGCACTTTGAGGCTGTCATTCGCGTTCCAGATCTCCAGCAGCGGAAACGACTGTTGAGTTCGCCCGACAGCAACGTCGATCAGATCCGCAACGACGGCCGAGGCGGTCGGCATCTGACCTGCACCGGCTCCGGACAGAACGAGCCGCCCCACCGCGTCGCCTTCCAGTTCGACCAGATTCAACGGCCCGTCGGTCTGCGCGATCGCACGGTCCTCGCGAACCAGAGTCGGTTCAACGTGCATTTCCAACTGGCCACCAGTGAGCTTCGACACGGCGAGCAGCTTCACGCGGTAACCAAGCTCCTGGGCATACAACATGTCGTCCAGGTCGAGCGTATCGATGCCCTGTCGCGGAAACTCGTCGAGCGACACACGCTTGCCAAGCACCAGCTGAGTCAGCAGGACGAGCTTCTGCGCCGCGTCGGTCCCGTCGACATCCATCGCCGGATCTGACTCGGCGTAGCCCAGCCGCTGCGCTTCGGCGAGGACGTCGTCGTACGATCGCCGCTCCCCCAGCATGCCGCTCAGAATGAAATTGCTCGTTCCGTTGAGAATCGCTGAAATCGAAACGATCTGGTTGGACGTCATTGAAGTCTGCAGGGTCGAGATAATCGGCACGCCACCCGCGACGGCGGCTTCGTACGCGACACAGACGCCCGCCTCTCGCGCGGCAGAGAAGATCTCGTCACCGTGTTCGCTCAGCAGCGATTTATTGGCCGTGACAACGTGCTTGCCGGCACCGATCGCCGCGAGCACCGCCTCGCGAGCCGTCGTCGTGCCACCCATTAATTCCAGGACGATCTCGACCTCCGGATCTGTCGCGGCCGACTTCCAGTCAGCTGTGATCACGCCGGCGGGCAACTCGACGTCGCGCGGTTTCGAAACGTCGCGGACTGCCACATGCCGGATGTCAAACTCACATCCAGACCGTCGGCTGACCATCCCGGACTGACCGGTGAGGATCCGCACGACCCCGCTGGCGACTGTCCCGAAACCCAGAATCGAAATTCGTTTGCTGCTCATTTTTCGTTTCGTACTCAATTGGTTTTCAGCACTGCTTCGGAAGTCTGCTGTCGGAAGTCTGCTGTCGGAAGTCTGCCGTCGCAGGGTGCGATCCTGCATCGAGGCTTGTGCTTCGTGGGTCGAAGCCCGCAGAGGCGGGAATCATTCCTGAAAGAGCCCGTCAGCCGCCCGTTGAAAAACTGAAGTGGCACGGCCTTCCAGGCCGTGATTCCTGCAGAATACCGCATGGGCATCCTGCCACTTTTTCAACAGACTGTTAAGACGCACGACAATCGACGGTTTCTCCGCTGTCGAGGCGGCATCGTAACGTCGAGCCGCACGGTTCTAAACAGCTCCTGTGAGTGTTGCCCGAGAGATGTCGAGCTTTCTACACACAGGAATGCCTCTGCAGAAACCACCAGATTCACGAGTCTCCGTTGCCAATTCGGACGCCGCCGATTGCGGCTCGGACGGGCACTCCCAATAATGGCCGGATTCGGAAGCTGCCGTACGAAGTTCGTCGGCGAGCAAATCCGGATCGCAACGCGGCAGGTTCTTCTCGATTACTGGTCGAGGAGTTTTCTCCGCAGCGAGGGCGTCATGACAGATCAACTCTGGACATCATCAGCCACGATGGCACCTCAAATTGAGTCACGACCGCAGGACGCAGACGAGCTGGCACGCGGAAACGAATCGCGGCCCGGCCTTGTCACGCCACGACAGAAAGTCGAGCCCTTGACGAAGACGATTCGAATCGGGGCCGTCAGCTATCTGAATTCCAAGCCGCTGGTCGAGGACCTGTCGCGACTGCTGCCGACGGCGGACGTCTCTCTGGATTACCCGAGTCACCTGGCCGACGACCTCGCCGCTGGCCGTATTGACGTCGGGTTGATCCCGTCGGTCGAAGCCTTCCGCAATCCCGACTACGAAATTCTGTCCGACGCCTGCGTCGCGACGCGCGGACCGGTTCACAGCGTCAAACTTTACAGCCGGGTCCCTCCTGGATTTATCCGGACGCTGGCTCTCGACGAGGGCTCACGAACCAGCGCGGCCCTCGCGCGGATCATGCTGCACGAGCGATTCGGAGTCACACCGGAACTGCGACCATTGCCGCTCGGGAAATCGGTCGAGCACTCGGACGCAGACGCGATCGTCGTGATCGGCGACCGGGCGATGAAGCCCGTCGAGCAGACATTCGACACTGTCTGGGATCTCGGCGAGGAATGGGCCGAGTGGACGGGGCTGCCCTTCGTCTTCGCCATGTGGGTCGGGCGAGGCAACTCGGTGAGCGACTCCGACATCGTCAGCGGGCTCACCCGATCGCGGGATCTCGGAGTCTCGCGGCTCGACCAGATCGCGGCACGAGAGTCAAAGAAGCTCGGCATCTCGATGGCCGCTGCGGAAAAATACCTCAAAGAGAATCTGCACTTCCGACTGGGCTCTGCCGAGCGAAGTGGCCTGCGGCTGTTCCAGGAACTGGCCGTGCAGCTGGGCATTGCTCCGGAAGGAGTCGACCTGGTTTTTCGGTCGTAAGATGCGCGGACATCAGCGCAAAGACGCGAAGACGCAGAGGTCCGCAAAGAATCTTGATTGAGCAACGACGAATCGTCTTTGCGAGTCTTCGCGTCTCTGCGTCTTTGCGCTGCCGACAGCGCACCTTGGAGGTAACGGCGTGTCTGACATTCAACCGATTCTCGACAAAGCCATTGCTGGTGAGCGGCTCAACCCGGAAGACGGTGTCGCGCTGCTGCGGTCGCACGACCTCATTGCGATCGGCGAGGCGGCCAACGCCGTCACGAAGCGGCTCCATCCCGAGCCGTACCGGACCTACAACATCGACCGGAACGTCAACTACACCAACGCCTGCGCAGCCATCTGCGATTTCTGTGCGTTCTACCGACCGGTCGGGCACGACGAGGTTTACGTCCTCTCAAAGGAAGCTCTGCACCAGAAGGTCCGGGAGACCGTCGAGCTGGGTGGCGACCAGATTCTCATGCAGGGCGGTCTGCATCCGACCCTGCCGCTGGAGTGGTACGAGGAAATGCTCGCCGGACTGAAAGAGGAATTCCCGCAGGTCAACGTCCACGGCTTCTCGCCACCCGAGCTGTTTCATTTTCACAAGATCTCAAAGCTGCCTCTGAAGACCGTGCTGGAGCGGCTCAAAGTCGCGGGTCTGGGCAGCATCCCTGGCGGCGGCGGAGAGATTCTCGTCGATCGAGTCCGCAAGGCGATCACGCGAGGCAAGGTGCTGACCGATGACTGGCTCAACGTGATGCGCGTCTGGCACGAGATCGGCGGCCGATCGACGGCGACGATGATGTTTGGCCACATCGAGACTCTTGAAGAACGCGTCGAGCATTTCGAAAGAGTGCGGCAACTGCAGGACGAAACGGGCGGCTTCACCGCGTTCATTTCGTGGACTCACCAGCCACCCGACTCGGCTCCGTGGTACGGCGGCGACCGGAAAGACGGCACGGATATGTCGAAGCTGCCACCGGCCGGTGCGTTCGAGTATCTCAAAACGCAGGCGGTGTCGCGGCTGTACCTGGACAACGTTCCGAACATTCAGTCATCGTGGGTGACACAGGGTGAGAAGATTGGCCAGACGGCTCTCTTCTTCGGCGCGAACGACATGGGCTCGCTGATGATCGAGGAGAACGTCGTCTCTCAGGCCGGCACGGTTTACCACCTCACCGTGGACACAATCCGCCGCTGCATCCGCGAGGCCGGCTACATCCCTCGCCAGAGAAACGTGCGCTACGAGTACCTCGACGAGCCAACCGACTTCGACGAACCGTCAACGCCGAGCCGTGTCGCACTGCCCGTGTTGAGCTGACGCCTCACAAGAAACCCGCCTCACAAGAAACCCGCCTCACTGAAATGGACTCACGATGGCTAAACGAAAATCCGCTCTCACCGGAAACCTGCTCAACGAAAACGCGGCGGTCCGTCTCGTCACAGAGATGATGGCCATTCCGGGAAAGAGCGGTGAAGAGAAAGCCGTCTCGGACTTCATTCAGAAGAAGCTTCGAGACGCGGGTGTGCCAGCCTCAGCCATCACGACGGACTCGGCTCATAAAAAGAGCCGCATCGGCGGACAGGTGGGCAACCTGATCGTCAAACTGCCGGGCACGGTGAAGGGCCCGCGGCGGTTACTGATGGCTCATATCGATACCGTGCCGCTGTGCGTTGGCTGCGAGCCGGTTCGCGATGGCTCGGTCATTCGGCCAAAGCAGCCAACGACAGCCCTCGGCGGGGATGACCGCGCCGGCGCGAGCGTTGTGCTGACGGCCGTCCTGGAGATTCTCAAACAGGGCCTGCCGCATCCGCCGCTCACCTTGTTCTGGGCGGTCCAGGAAGAAGTGGGACTTGTCGGAGCGAGAAACGTCTCTGTCAACAAGCTGGGGAATCCGAAACTGGCTTTCAACTGGGACGGCGGCGCGGCCAGCCTGCTGACGATCGGAGCCACCGGCGACTACGCCATCGAGGTCACCGTAGAGGGAATCGCCAGTCACGCGGGGGCCCATCCGGAAGACGGAGTCAGCGCGGTGGCGATCGCATCCCTGGCGATTGCAGACCTGGTCGAAAACGGCTGGCACGGGCTCATCAAGAAAGGAAACAACGCCGGGACGAGCAACATCGGCGTCGTGTCGGGCGGCGACGCGACAAACGTCGTGATGCCGAAACTGCAAATCCGGGCCGAGGCGCGCAGTCACGATCCGAAATTCCGGCTGCGGATCGTCGATGAGATTCGCAAGGCGTTTGAACGGGCGGCGAAGAAACTGAAAAACTCCGCCGGCAGGAAAGGCTCGGTGACGTTCTGGTCAGACCTCAAGTACGAATCGTTCGCCCTCGACCCGAAGGAAGCGAGCGTCCAGGCGGCGAAGGCGGTGATCGAGTCGCTCGGCCTGGACCCCGTTTTGAAAATCAGCAACGGCGGCCTCGATGCCAACTGGATGTCAGCTCACGGCGTGCCGACGGTGACACTCGGCTGCGGTCAGGACGGAATTCACACGGTCAACGAGCGGCTGCATGTCGACAGTTTTCTGCAGGCCTGCGCGATCGGGCTGAAGCTGGCAACGGCATCGGAATAGGCGCTCCGACGCTGTGAATTTATCGTGGCGTAAGCTTCCGGCGCTGGAGGCTTGCGATCTTCGGACTCGGCAAGCGGGAAACTTACCCCACTTTCGGTTGCCCTGCTCCCGGCTCGGCAGGAGCCTCGCCTCCCGAACAACCGACCGGCTACGCGACCGGCTACACGACTGGCTTCCGGCCGATGTAGAGCGTGGCGATGCCGAAGGTCAGCGACGTCCAGGTCGTTTCGGTCAGGCCTGCTGCCTGCATCATCGCGCACAGGGCGTCGTCCTGAGGGAACTGCGAGACCGATTCTGGAAGGTAGTTGTAGGCGGCCTCGCGGTTTGGCGCGAGCAGTTGCCCGATGCGCGGCAGGATGTTTTTGAAGTACCAGCGGTAAACGGATCCGAAGAGGCGGTTACGCGGCATCGAGAATTCCAGGACCGCGACTCGCCCGCCCGGTTTGCAGACGCGCGTCATCTCGCGGAGTCCGCCGACCGTGTCCGAAACATTTCGCAGGCCGAACGCGACCGAGACGATCTGAAATCGATCGGCCTCAAATGGCAGTTGCAGCGTGTCGGCTTCGAGAAAGCAGATCGACGGATCGGTTGAGCCTGGCTCATCGTTCAGCTTGAGTGCGGGCTCGCCGTTCACCTTCAGACTGGCGGCTTTCTCGCGGGCGAGCTCGATCATCTCGGCCGTAAAGTCGGTGCCGACGACCGAGCGTTTTCCGCGAGACTTCTTGTACCAGGCAAACGCCAGGTCGCCGGTTCCCGTGCACACGTCGAGGATCGGCGCGTCGCCCTCGGCCCGAACCCGCCGCACGGTCCGCCAGCGCCAGTAGATGTCGGTGCCGCCGGACAAGGCGTGATTCATGAAGTCGTATCGGCCGGAAATTTCGCCGAACATTTTCTGAACACGCTCGGACGTCTTGTCGACATTGCCGTCGGCGTCAACCGGAACCGTGTTTGGATCCGCCGGCGTGGCTTCTTCAGTGGGAGTGGATTCAGGACTCATCCGCGGGGTTTCTCTCTGTCGTCGATCATGGGGCAATCTGATGCTCAGATCCCAAACTCACTCCAGCGTTTGTTGATTTGTTTCCGGGTTGCCTCGTCCATACGTAGAGCCTCTGGCCATTCGCGCGGGTGGCCTTCGTCGGTGTGTTTTCGTGTCGCGTCAAAGCCGATGCGATGCCCGACTCCGGCGATCGGAGCCGCGTGGTCGTGCCAGTCGGCCGGGCCTTCTGAGAAGATGGTATCGCGACCCGGATGAGTGTTCGCCCCCACCGCGAACCAGACGGCCTCATCATCGTGAACGTCGACTTCGGCATCGACCACGACGAGCATTTTGACGGTGCTCAGTCGAGCCTGGCCCCACAGCCCGTTCATCACTTTTCGAGCCTGTTGCGGGTACCTCTTGCGGATGCTGACGAAGGCGATGTTGCGGCCGGTTCCGGATCGAGGCAGTGCGACGTCGACGATCTCCGGCTGGGCGAGCCTGATCAACGGCAGGAAGATTCGCTCCGTCGCGCGGCTCAGCCAGTCTTCTTCAGACGGCGGTCGGCTCGGCACGATGACCGGCAGGATCGGGTTGGCTCGATGAGTGACCGCCGTGATCGTGACGACGGGGACTTTTCTGCGAGTGCTGTACGAGCCCGTCGGCAGTCCGGTTGGCGGTGCCTCTTCAAACTCAGCAGCGGGGTCGACCAGGCCTTCGAGGATGATTTCCGCATCGGCCGGAACATCGATATCGACGCTTCTCGCCGAGGTGACGGCAACGCTTTCCCGCCGCAGAAAACCGGCGAAGACGAGCGGGTCGACATGCGGAGGCAGCGGAGCCGACGCGGCATACGTCAGCGCGGGATCGCCGCCGAGGACAACCGCGACGGGCATCTGCTGCCCTCGCCGCCGGAATTCTTCGAGCACGTGCCAGGCTTCGTCGTGCGGAGTCCAGTGGACGGCGATTGTATTTCTGTCCCGGACCTGAAGCGGCACGCGGGTGGCACTGCGCTGGCGGAGGGGCGAGGGGTGAGGGGCGAGGGAGGACGCGCTGTCGTCGGCGTCGCTGTTGTCTGAGCTGTTTTCCGGCGGACGATTGGCGATCGGATTGTCGAGAGGTTTCTCAACATAGACCTGCGCAGAAATCAACGACGGCCAGTCCTCGTCCGGCCAGCAGATCGGAATCGGCAGCTTCGTGAGATCAACGTCGCTGCCCATCAGGACAACCTGCTGAGACATCGCCGCCTGGGTTCTTGTGACCGGCCAACGCGACACCTCGACGAGTTTCGGGACCAGCTGAATCGCTTCGAGCCAGCCGCCAGGAAGTTCCGGCTGTGTGAGAGCCGCCACTCTGTCGGCGATTTCCGCCAGCGATTCTGCGCCGAGAGCCGTCAGCAGACGTGCCTCGCTGCCGAAGATGTTCGCGGCGACCGGGATGGACTGAGCGGAGCCGTTTGCCGATTTCACGTTGTCAAACAGGAGCGCCGGGCCGGATCCCGATTTTGCAACTCGTTCAACAATGGCCGCAAGTTCCAGTCGTGCGTCCACTGCGACGGACACTCGCGTGAGCTCGCTGCGGTCGGCCAGCAGGTTCAGAAATTTGCCGAGATGCTCAAAGGCCATGCCGTGTGAGGCTCAAAGGAGGAACGAAACCGCAGGCAGATCGTAGTGAGCCCGCTCAACGATGCCAGAGAACCGCGAGCCACGCAGGCTGTTAACCTGTTTTCATCCGGCAATTTGTCCCCGAGTGTTTTTCGGAATCGCGACTGCTACGATTCGCCGCGACGAGGGAATCGGATCGACAGACTCTGGATGCAGACGTCTTTTTCATCTACGGATTCAGAATGAGTTCCATCAGCTACAAAGACGCCGGGGTCGACCTCGAGCTTTACGAACAGGCGATGCAGAAGCTGCCGCAACACATGCGGCGGACTCATACGCCGCGAGTCATGCCGCTTACGGGCGGTTTCGCGGGGCTGTTCCGGCTCGACTACAACAGCCGTCTGTTCGCGAAGAATTACAGCGACCCGGTACTGGTCTCGGGGACGGACGGCGTCGGCACAAAAATCAAAGTCGCCGTCGCGGCTGGCCGGTTCGACACGATCGGAATCGACCTGGTCGGAATGTGCGTCAACGACTGCCTGTGCCTGGGGGCCGAGCCGCTTTTCTTTCTCGACTACCTGGCACTCGGCAAGGACGATCCGGAACTGATCGAGCAACTGGTCGCGGGAGTCAGCGAGGGCTGCGTGCAGAGCGGCACGGCACTGATCGGTGGCGAGACGGCCATCATGCCCGACGTTTATCAACCCGGCGATTTCGACATGGCCGGATTTTCGGTTGGAGTGGTCGAGAAGAAGAAACTCATCGACGGTACTGAGTCAATTCGTCCGGGCGACGTCCTCATCGGGCTCGAAGCGAGCGGCTTCCACTCCAACGGCTACAGCCTTATCCGAAAAGTGGTCACCGATGTCGGTGGCCTCAAGTACGACGACGAGCTGCCGGAATTTGGCAAAACGGTCGCGGACCTGCTGCTCGAACCGACCCGCCTTTACGTCCGCTGCGTGCTCGACATTCTGTTTTATTATCGAGCGAAGTCAGTCGTCCGCGGGATGGCTCACATTACGGGCGGCGGTCTACCGGGCAACGTCGAACGCATTCTGCCGCAGAACTGTCGAGTGAAAATCGACAAGTCGAGCTGGCAACCCGCGCGGGTTTACAGCTGGCTGCAGGAGCTTGGCCATGTTGCCGAGTCCGAAATGTTCAACGTCTTCAACATGGGAATTGGCTTCGTGCTGGTCGTGAACCCGTACTTTGCCGACAGCATCGTGCGTCAGGTCGAGAAGCACGGAATTCCTGCGTCTGTGATCGGCGAAGTCGTCGAAGGCGAAACCGGCGTCGAGCTGGTCTGATCGCGCTGCTCAGCAGCGTCAGCGGATGTGACCATTCGGGGATCAACGGATTCCCGGGTTCTAACGATCGTGAAGTGACTCAATGAACCTGCGGGTCTTGACCGTTTTTCTGTGTCTCGGTGGCAGCGTTGCGTGTGCTCAGGTTGAGGCCGCGGTCGAAGTCAGCTTCATGCGCGACGTCGCTCCGATTCTTAACCGGCGCTGCACCGGCTGCCACGGTTCGAGAAAGACTGAAGGCGATTACCGACTGCACTCGTTCAAAAATCTCAAGACGGCTGGAGAGAGTGACGAAACTCCCGTCGTGCCTGGCAAACCGGGCGAGTCCGAACTGTTCCGGCGGCTTATTGAGACCGACGAGGAACTCCGGATGCCGCAGCTCGACGATGCTCTTTCCGTCCAGGAAATCACCATCGTTCGAAACTGGATCGAGCAGGGAGCGAAGTTTGACGGCTCGGACGAAGAAGCGTCGTTCCGATCGATCATGCCGCCGCGCGAGCATCCGGCGTCGCCAGAAAAGTACCGTCGCCCCGTTCCGATTTATGCGCTGGCATTTTCACCGGACGGCAGCGAACTGGCTGTCGGTGGTTATCACGAAGTCACCGTATGGAATCCGGAAGCCGGCACACTGATTGGCCGAATCGGAAAACTGCCCGAGCGGATTCAGGCTCTGTCGTTCAGCCGGGACGGCTCGCGATTGCTTGTCGCGGGCGGCAGCCCTGGCGATTACGGCGAGGTGTGTCTGGTCGATTTGAAAACCGGAATGCGATCACTCGTCCTCGGCACATTTGAGGACATCGTCCTCGACGCGACGTTCAGTCCGGACGAGTCAGTGATCGCCGCGGGTTCGGCCGATCGATCGGTGCGGGCCTGGAACGCGATCGACGGCAAGCTGCTCTGGTCGAGCAGCGTCCACTCGGACTGGGTGACCGGAGTCAGCATCAGCCACGACGGTCGCTTTGTGGCGAGCTCCAGCCGCGACTTCACCGTAAAAACTCACGACGCGAAAACCGGAGCCCTCTTCACAACGTACAACGGGCACCAGCGGCAGTACGGTCAGTTCACGGGCCGCTTCCGCATTTACGATGTCGAGTTCGCAGAGGAGAGCCCGCTGGCATTTTCCGCCGGCGAGGGCAACGCCGTTCGCGTCTGGGAGGTCGAGAAAGCGCGCCTGGAAAACGGAACGGCCGGCGACATGGAAGCCCGGTTCGCAAAGAAAGGCCACACGAGGTACATCGACTACGGGCCTCAGAAAACGGTCTACGCCGTATGCGTGCGAGGCGGCAGCGTCTTCCTCGCGGCGGGCGACGGCAGCGTGTCTCAGTTTGAGGCGGAAACCGGAAACCGCGTACGAGACTACTCCGGGCACACCGACTGGGTCTTCGCTGTGGACGCTCATTCCAAAACGAATCGGCTTGCCTCGGGCGCGTTCGACGGCGAAGTCCGAGTCTGGAACACGACGAACGGCGAAAGCGTCTCCGCATTCAAGGCCTCGCCCGGCTTTGAAACAGCGCCAGCGAAATAAACGCCGCGGTCGTGCCGTCCGCGGCGGCTGCAAAACGTCGGCCTCGATGCGATCGGCAAAGCGAATGAACGGAGTGAAGCAGGACGCCGTCGTCTCGTTTCGATCTACTTCGCGATGTGGACCATCAGTGAATCGTGTCCTTCCGCGACCCAGCGTGAACTCGCGACGACGACCAGTCGACTGCCTGGTTCGAGCACTTTTTCCTGGTAGCCCCAGTCGATGGCGATCCGTACCAGTTGGTCGGCCGTCAGATCGGACGACGAGGCCAGGATCGGAGTGACTCCCCACAGCATCGTCATCCACCCGGCCGTTTCCGGGCAGTCGCAGATGGCGAGGACCGGGACGCCTCGCCGTTCTTTTGAGATCGCCAGAGCCGAACGTCCGGAAACCGTCGCGACCGCGATCAGAGACGCGTCGAGCTGCTCGGCGACAACGACAGCTCCGACGGCGATTCCTTCCGTGATCCGATGCGCGAGCGATGCCGCACTCGCGAAATCAGTCAGGCCGCGCCGTTCGGGAAGAATCCGCTCGGCTTCCTGAACGATGCGGCTCATCATGGCGACGGACTGGCGAGGAAAATCGCCGGCCGCGGTTTCGCCAGACAGCATGACCGCGTCCGTTCCGTCGAGAACCGCGTTAGCCACGTCGCTGGCTTCGGCCCGCGTCGGCAGTTCGCTGCGCTGCATGCTGTCGAGCATTTGCGTCGCCGTGATGACGGGAACCCGTTTTGCATTGCACTGCCGGATGATTTGTTTCTGAATGGCCGGCACGCGAAACACGTCGACTTCAACGCCCAGGTCACCGCGAGCGACCATGACCGCGTCGGCTTCGTCGATGATGGCCGAGAGATCGTCGACAGCTTCCGGCTTTTCGATTTTCGCAACGATTCGCAGTTTTCGCGCCGTGTCGTACGCGGCGATCATCGCTCGAAGTTTGCGGATGTCCTCAGCCGACCGGACGAAGCTGAGGCCGACAAAGTCGATTTCGTTTTTGATCGCCCACGCCAGATCGGCTTCGTCTTTCTCCGTGATGCACGGTGTGCTGAGTGCGACGCCCGGCAGGTTGACTCCCTGCCGGCTGCCGATCACGCCGGCCCCATCGACGACGCAGCGGGCGAAATCCGCAGCCGCTTCGACCACTCGCATCCTCACCGTGCCGTCGGCGAGGAGAATCCGATCGCCCTCTTTCACGTCATCGATCATCGCCTCGTACGTGCAGGTGAGCTCGTTCTCAGCCTCGGGCTCACGACCGCGAATAAACACGAACTCGGCGCCCTCGTTGCACACGATCTTGTCGCCGGGCAGCACGCCAAGCCGGATCTTCGGACCAGACAGGTCGCCAAGAATTCCGATCGGCCGTCCCAGCTCCAGCGAGATTTCCCAGATCGTTCGGACGATTCCCTCCAGCCACTCGTGCGAACCATGCGCGAAGTTCAACCGGAAAATATCGACGCCAGCCAGGACCAGGCTGCGAAGCATTTTCGGTTCGGCACAAGCCGGGCCGACCGTCGCAATAATTTTCGTCCGCGTCAGTCGGTGCTCCTGGTAGAGACTGCTGCCGGACAAGGAAGACTCAAAGGAGCTGGACGCGGCTGAGGATGACACGAGGGAATTCTTTCGATAGAAGCGTCCGTGCTGAGTCGCCGCGACGGACGAAAACGCGAGGACCGCATTACACCTGATCACTGAGAGATCCAGCAAGTGCCGGAAAACGAAACTTCGAGCGAATCCGCAACCTCGAACGAACCGGCCACCCCTGAACCCGCGGCAGGTGCCGCGCCGCGAAGTCCGCTGGACTGGATTGTGCTCGCGCTCGCGACTGGTCTCGGCACGGGGCTGTCGCGGTGGGCTCCGGGGACTGTCGGAAGTCTGCTCGGCCCGCCGCTGGTCTGGGGCTGCTCGCTCGTGCTGCCTCCGATCGGGCTGCTTGTCGTGGGAGTTCTCTTCATCGCCGTCGGACCGCCGATCTGCACGCGCGCGTCGAAGCTGCTCGGCAAACATGATCCGGGTTCGGTCGTCTACGATGAAGTGGCGGCATTCTGGATTGTGTTTGCGCCGCAACTGGCAATGCGCGACGAGCTGACCTGGCCGATCCTCATTGCCGGTTTCATACTGTTCCGAATCTTCGACATCTCAAAACTCTGGCCGGTCAACCGCCTGGAAAAACTCCCGGACGGAACGGGCATCATGGCTGATGACCTGGCCGCAGGCGCGATCGCGGCCGTCGTTCTCGTCGTTGCCACGTGGGCCGGGGCTCTGTGAGAGAACCGGTCTCATTCGCCGATCCATAGTCGTCCGGTTCATAAATCTGCATGGTGTCGCCAGAGTAACCCGACGGGTAAGCCAGGGCGAGAGTCGATCGACGCGTGCCCACACTCACGCTTTGGGTTGCCACAGGGCACACTGCTCGCAAAGACACAGGCCGGGCGATGGTGCGAGCGAGGCATTTTGCTCATCATGCGGACTCACAGGCAGGACCTTCCTGCGCGAGTCCGTCGCACCATTGACCGGAACGAAAAATGCCGCTTCGATTTTCAACTGTTGTCGCTGCGACGTGCCTCGTCGCCGTTTGCATTTTTCGTACGGCGGCGGCTGACCAAGATGCGAAATCCTGGCAGGCCGGTGCCGCTGCGGTAAAAATCACTCCCGACGGGCCGGCCTGGATGGCGGGTTATGCGAGTCGGACGGAGCCGTCAATCGGCGTCGAACTGGACCTCTTTGCGAAGACACTGGTCGTGCGGGACTCCATGGGTGAGACGGTTGTCCTTGTGACCCTCGATCTGATCAGCGTCCCTGGCCCGCTGCGGCAGCATGTTGAGAAATCGCTCGCCGAGTCGCGGAAGCTGAAGCCGGAAAACCTCGTCATGAACTGCTCGCACACTCATTGCGGGCCGGAGATTCGGACGACGGGAACGGCACTGGACGGACTCGATCCGGACCGGCGGGCGATGGCGATCGCTTATGTCGAGACGCTTCAGCAGCGAATCCTGTCGTGCATCGACCAGGCGTTTGCAAAGCTGGCTCCGGCGAAGCTGTCGTTTCAAAAAGCGCGGGCTGCCTTTGCGATGAACCGTCGTCTGCCCTCGCCGACCGGCTATCAGAACTCACCCAACCCGGACGGGCGCGTCGATCACGATGTGCCCGTACTGCGAGTCGAAGATGCCGAGGGAACAATCACGGCGGTCGTGTTCGGCTACGCGTGCCACAACACCACGCTCGGCTTTCAGAAACTGTGCGGCGACTACGCCGGGTTCGCTCAGCAGGCGGTTGAGGAAGCTCATCCTGGAACAGTCGCCCTTTTCATGATGGGCTGCGGCGGCGATCAGAATCCGTACCCGCGCCGAACGCTCGACCTGGCAAAGCAGCATGGCCGAACACTCGCCACGGCCGTTGAGGCCGCGTTGTCGACTCCGAAACGCGAGATTGCCGGACGACTGAGCGTCGCGTTCGGGACGGCAAAGCTCGACTACGCCGAGGCACAGTCGAAAGAGCAACTGCAGGAGCAGCAGAAATCGACGAACAAATACGACGCCCGCTACGCCGAGCGGCTGCTCAAAGAACTTGAAGCAGGAACGTTGCTGACCAGCTATCCGGCTCCGGTTTCGGTGGTCCGATTCGGAGACGCCGTGCTCTTCGTCGCGCTGCCAGGCGAGACCGTTGTGGATTACTCGCTGCGAATCAAACGAGAGAATCGGAAGGCGGACGGCCCGGAAGTCTGGGTGGCGGGATACTCAAACGACGTTTTCGCCTACATCCCCAGCCTGCGGGTTCTGCTCGAAGGCGGCTACGAAGCGGGGGGAGCGATGCGCTACATGACGACCGTCGTCCAGCCCGGCCCGTTTGCGCCGAACGTCGAAGATCGACTGCTGGAACGAGTCGAACAGTTGATCCAGGACAGCCAGCCTGTGAAGTGAGGCGGGCAGCACCATTCGTGAATTCTCATTCTGAACAGAAGGAACGAAGGCAACACAGACTGCGCGTCACTTCGTTTCCTTCGTTCCTTATGTTCACAAAAAAAGCCTGCGAGTTTGAATCCTGCACGGTGAGGTCCCGAATGCGTTTCCTGTTCCTGCTGAGCATTTTCTTCTTTGTCGCCCCGGCTCTGGCCGAGCCGACTCCGCAATTTCGGACCGTCGCCCTCAATGAAAACTTCTTCAGCGAGGGCGCCGACTCTGGTGACTTCGACGGAGACGGAAACCTCGATGTTGTTTCGGGGCCGTTCTGGTATGCCGGGCCGGAGTTTCGGATCCGTCACGCTTACACCTCGGGCGGAGCCTTTTCGATCAAGGTTTACTCCGATCACTTTTTCTCGTGGGCTCACGACATCGACGCCGACGGCGACCTGGACATTCTCGCCGTGCCGATTCCCGGTCGACCTGCTCACTGGTTTGAGAATCCTGGAAAAGAGAAGGCGAAGGGCGAATGGAAAAAGCACCTCGCGCTGAGCTACGTCGGCGGAGAGTCGCCAGACTTTGCGGACCTCACCGGAGACGGGAAGCCGGAGCTGATCGGAATCTTCGACGGAGCTTTCGGGTACGCATCGCCAGGCGAGGATCCGACGAAGCCGTGGCCGTTCACGCCGGTGACTCCGAAGCTTGGCTATGGCCAGTTCACGCATGGAATGGGCATCGGCGATGTCAACGGCGATGGGCGGCTCGATCTGCTTGAGACGAACGGCTGGTGGGAGCAGACCGCGAAACCGGGTGAGCCATTCAAGCCGCATCCGTTTCCGTTTGCTCAGTCGGGCGGGTCGCAGATGTTTGCGTACGATTTCGACGGGGACGGTGACAACGATGTCGTGTCGGTGCAGAACGCTCACGGCTGGGGGCTGAAGTGGTTTGAGCGGCGAGGCAAAGACGCCGACGTCTCGTTTATCCCGCACGAGATTCTGCCGGCCAGTTTTGATGCGAATTCCCAGCGGCTCAACATTTCCCAGATGCACGCCCTCGCGCTGGCGGATGTCGACGGGGACGGAGTCAAGGACCTCGTCACGGGCAAGCGGTATTTTGCTCACGGCGGCAACGATCCGGGAGCTCACCAGCTGCCAGTCCTGGCCTGGTTCAAGACGGTCCGCTCGCCAGACGGCGTTCACTTTGAACCTCACGTCATCGCCAGACGAATCGGCGTCGGCACGCAGCTGACGGTTCGAGACATCACCGGCAACGGCCGCCCGGACATCCTCGTCGGCAACAAGCTCGGCACCTTTTTCTTGTTGAACGAAGGTGAGAACGGCAAAGAGGCATCGTCTGCCGATTCCTCGCTTTCGGTGACGGACCGGCAGATTGGGACCGATGCGTTTGCGAAGGTGAATCGTGAAACGAAGCCACTCTCGCCTGAAGACGAACGGAAGACGTTTTCGTTGCCACCTGGTTTCGAAGTGACGCTGTTTGCGGCGGAGCCGGAGATCGACAAGCCGATGAACATGGCCTTCGACTCGAAAGGCCGGTTGTGGGTGTCAAGTTCTCAGGAGTACCCGATTCCGGCTCCTGATGATCGCAAGCCGAAGGACACGATTCGGATTCTCGAAGACACGAACGGCGACGGGCGAGCCGACAAGGTGACCACGTTTGCCGACGAGCTCAACATCCCGATGGGTCTCTACCCGTACCAGGATGGAGTCGTCTGCTTCAGCATTCCGAACATCTGGTTCCTGCGTGACACCGATGGCGACGGAAAGGCCGACAAGCGAGAGAAACTCTACGGGCCGTTTGATTTTTCGAAGGACACGCACGGCATGTGCAACGCCTTCCGACGCGGCTACGACGGCTGGCTCTACGCCTGTCACGGGTTCAACAATACGTCGCATGTGACAGGCGGCGATGGCACGTCGATCACGATGCACTCGGGAAACACGTTTCGCTTCCGGCTCGACGGAGCGAGGATCGAGCACTACTCGCGCGGCATGGTCAACCCGTTTGGCAGCGTCATCGACAATTACGGTGACTTCTTCGTGGCCGACTGCCACACGAAGCCGGTCAGCCTCATCCTGAAAGACGGTTACTACGACAGCTTCGGCAAGCCTCACGACGGCCTGGGCTACGTGCCGAACGTGATGGAGCATCTGCACGGTTCAACCGCGATCGGCGGGCTGGCTCAGTACAACGCCGAGCAGTTTCCGCCCGAGTACCGCGGCAGTCTGTACTCCGGCAACGTCATGACCAGCCGGATCAACCGTAACTCGCTGCTGAGAAACGGGGGGAGTATTCGAGCTCAGGAAGAGCCCGACTTTCTGATCGCAGGAGACCCGTGGTTCCGCCCTGTCGACTTCCAGCTCGGCCCGGACGGAGCACTCTACGTTGCCGATTTTTACAACCGCATTATCGGTCATTACGAGGTCGGCCTTGACCATCCCGACCGCGATCGGCGGCGAGGTCGCATCTGGAAGATCACCTTCACGGGCAAGCCTGACGAAACGGTCGCCCCGAAACAGTTTGAGGACTTTGTCGGGCGAGACTCCTTCGAGTCGACCAACCAGACCGTACGAAGGCTCGCGGCCGATCGGCTCGTCGATGCAGTGGGTCTCCCGGGAGCGGAACTCGCGCGGACGCTCTTGAAGGACGGCAGGACTGCGTCGGCAAGAGCCGAGGCGTTGTGGTCGCTGTTCCGGCTGGAAGTGCTCACCGATGACGATCTTTCAACGGCGATGGACGATCAGCATGAGCTCGTACGGACGCACGCTTTCCGAGTGATGGCTCAGTCTCCGGTTCCCAATGCCCGTGCGAGGTTCTACCTCGAACTCGGTTTCCAGGACAAATCGCCGACCGTTCTGCGGGCGGCCGTGACCGCGGCCGGCGTTCATCGCGACCCGCGAAACATCACGACGCTGCTTTCGCTGCATCATCGTTACGCCAGCGATCCGCACCTGCGGCACGTCATCCGGATGTCGCTGCGGGATCACCTGGCCGTGCCGGACTGGTTTGCGATCGCGACGCGCGAGCCGGAAGCCCGCGACGTTCCGATCCTGGCGGAGATGTGCCTCGCATTGAAGACACCGTTCGCCGGGGAGTTTCTCGCAAGGTCGATCAACTCGCTGGGCAATATCACGCCGGAGGCGATGTCCGATTACATCCGGTTCGCGGTGCGGTATGTCTCGCCCGAGTCTGTTGCTGAGCTGTCGACGATGGCTCGCAGAAGGTTTGCGAGCGACGTCGCTTTTCAGCTGGAACTGCTCGCCGCCGCGCGGGACGGCATCGAGCAGCGCGGCGGGAAATCTCCGGACGCGGTGCGGGCCTGGGCGCTCGACCTGGCGACCGTGTTACTGGCCGCCAATCAGCAGGATCAGCCGCTCACCTGGACTTACTCGCCGCACCCCGACGCGAAGGACGAAGGGAATCCGTTTGTGTTGTCGACAAAGCGGAGTTCGCAGGACGGAATGTCCAACACGCCGCTGATCAGTAGTTTTCCACTCGGCGAACAGCGGACAGGGATTTATCGATCGGCAATATTCGACGTCGGAAGCATCTTCAGTTTCTGGATGGCCGGCCACGATGGACTTCCCGATAAGCCGCACGGAAAGAAAAACTTCGTGCGGCTGGTCGATGCGATTTCGCGGATTGAGCTTCAGAAGTGGCAGCCGCCGCGAAGCGACACAGCTCAGAAGTTCGAACGGAAATCCACCAGCGTTGCCGAGGCGACGCGTCGCGTTTTCGTGGAGATCGTCGACGGAGACACTGCAGGAGGGTACGCGTGGCTGGCCGTCGGTCGGTTTTCTGAGCCGGGGCTGAACCCGAACGGGCACGGGCAGGATCGTCAGAAGGCGGCAAAGCTGGCTGGCGATTTTCAGTTGACGGAACTGCGGGATCCGATCGTGGCTGTCCTTAAACGAAACCAGTCGGACCGTGAGATCGCATCGTCGCTCGCCGACGCGCTCGTTCGAATGAAACCGGACGGACGCCTGTCGGCGCTCGCCATCGTTCCAGGCGTTTCCGGCGCCGATGAAAAATTGCGAGCGAGATCGCTGGAGGCGGTGATCGACGGTCAAGCAGACAGGGCCGTTGAATTACTCCCTCAAATCATGCTGGCGGCGACGGCGGCCGAGCAGTCGCGGCTGGCCGAGCGGCTGGTGTCCGACGCCGAAGGAGCGTACGCACTGCTGAATGTTGTCGCCGCGGGGCGAGCGTCGGCTCGCCTGCTGACTCGTCCGGAAATCGCGGATCGAATCACAGCGCTCGGCAGGAAGGATGAGAAACTTTCCGGCCTGGCCAACGAGTTCGCCGCAGATCTGCCAGATGAGAACGAGGAACTCGAAAAACGCATCGCGGATCGGAAGAAGAGTTTCCTTCAGTCGGCGGGCTCCGTTGAGGCCGGTCTCGCCGTCTTTGAGAAACGGTGCGCGGCGTGTCATCAGGTGGCGGACAAGGGGAAGAAGGTCGGCCCGAATCTTGACGGCATCGGCAGCCGCGGCCTGGATCGTCTGGCCGAAGACATCCTGACGCCTAACCGCAATGTGGACGTCGCGTTTCGCGCAACGACGATCGTCACGAAAGCCGGCAAGGTGTTCTCCGGACTCGAAAAACGAACGGAAGGGGCGAGAGTCCTCCTGATCGACGGAACCGGAAAAGAGATTTCGATTCCCGAGGCTGACATTGATGAGCGGGTGAAGTCAGCTCGGTCGCCGATGCCGGAAAACCTGGGCGAGATGATCACCGACGAGGAGTTCCGCAACCTGCTGGCGTGGCTGCTTTCCGTGCGGTCGTCGTAAGCTGTCGTCGTGGAAAAACGTGTCGTCGCGGCCAGGTCGCGACTCTTAAGATGAGAGTCTGTTGACGATTTGTTTCGACCGACTGAGTCGGCCGTTTGCGATTAACGACTGTCGCCGGGAGCTTCACCATGCCGGACATCTCCAGCCCGCCCGATCCAGCCCGCTGCGGGTACTCTCGGCGCGAGCTTCTGAGGGTTGGCGGACTGTCCCTCTTTGGCGGGATGACTCTGCCGAATTTTCTGGCGGCGGCCGAAGCCGGACGGAAGCCGCGAGGCTCGGCGCGATCCGTAATCCTCTTCAATTTGCTCGGAGGACCCAGTCATCAGGATATGTTCGATTTGAAGCCTGATGCGCCGGCGGAAATTCGTGGTGAGTTTCATCCCATCTCCACATCGCTGCCCGGTCTGCAAATCTGTGAGCTGCTTCCGAACACGGCCCGGCTGATGCATCGTGCGACTCTGATTCGATCAATCACGCACACCTACAATGCCCATAATCCGCTGGCGATGATGACCGGGTTTCCGAACGGCGAGAACGGACAGCTCACTGCCAACCGCACCGATCCGCCAGACATCGGAGCCATCTGCCAGTACCTCGGCCTCGGGTCGCAGAATGTGCCGGGCGCGGTTTGCCTGCCGTGCTATCCCGGCTGGGGCGAGAGTGGTCAGTATCCCGGAATCCGGCGGCCTGGTCCCTATGGAGGCTATCTCGGCAGTCAATACGACCCGATGTTCAGCCTGTGTCAGCCGACGTTTGCGAAGATCGACAGCCCCGGTCCCTACAACCCCGTGATGCCGATTGGCGAGCCGATGATGCCATCACTCGACAGTCTGCCTGGTATGTCGTCCGCGCGGCTCGATCGCCGCCGCTCCGTTCTGGATCAGATTGATCAGAGATTCGAATCGCTCGCTGCTTCCCGGGCCGTCGACCGGATGGACAAGTTTCAGGAGCGGGCCTTTTCGATGCTCTCATCGAGCCGTACCCGGGACGCGTTCGACCTGACCCGTGAAACGGATTCCATGAAGGATCGTTACGGGCGAAACCTCTATGGCTCAAGCTTGATCGTCGCCCGGCGACTGGTCGAGGCGGGCGTTCCGTTTGTCAGCGTGCACCAGGAAATCTTCGGGCACAACGGTCACGCCTACGACATGCACGAAAACAATTTCGGCATGCTGCGTCAGTTCAACCTGCCGCTGCTCGACCGTCTCCTCCCGGCGCTGGTTGACGATCTCGACGAGCGCGGTCTGCTCGATTCGACACTCGTCGTCGTGATGGGAGAAATGGGCCGCTCACCGAGGGTCAACGGCAAGGCCGGTCGCGATCACTGGCCGCAGTGCGGATTCAGTTTCATGATCGGGGGCGGCGTGAAGCAGGGGATGGTGTTCGGTTCAACCGACCGACACGCCGGGTACCCCGAAAGTCATCCGGTTTCACCAGGCGATGTTGTCGCGACGATCTATCACCTGCTCGGCATCGACCCGCACACGACCGTCCCACAACTCGACGGCCGCCCGGTCGCCATCGCCCACGGCGGCGAGCCCATTCGACAAGTCATCGCCTGACCCGTCTACTAAGGACTCTTCAATGAACCGGCGAAGTTGGATTGCCAATGGGCGTCCGTCCAACTTGTTCAGCAGGATCGACTGATGGGATAAGCACAACGACCATCGAAGCACAATCAGTCCGGCTGGACCTCTGCAGGAGGCACCGGAAGCGGGAGGCGGGGAGCACTTGGCCGGGACACGTCATAAACCGTCGGTACCGCCAGTGTGCTCGGAGATGGTTCGGAAGTGGCGTCTTCGTTCATCCGGGCAATGTCAGACAACAGTGGGACGTTCGGGGTTGCACCGGCCTCTCTGCCGCGGACGGTTGACGTTCCCTCGGTGTAAGGACCGAGTCCGAGCAGCCAGCGGTTCTGGATGAGACTGTCATGCCTCGCCACGCCGGACTGCCAGGCGATCGATCCGTCTGCCGTCCAGTAGGCGAACACGGCGAGTTTACTGATGCCGGTTTGAATCGTCTTTTTCGAGATCGCCAGCTCGGGAATCGCAACGGGCACGCCTGTGAGTACGGGAGGGACTGCGGTTGCCGGAATACCCAGCAGAGTGTCGTGTCGATTCGTTGATTGTGACCCGACCCGTGCCTCAACAACCAGTTCCGCGTCGCCCGCAGAACCAGACAGCCTGCAGCCAGACGCCGCCAGGTGCTGCCTCAACGAACTAATCAGATACCCCGTTTCGTTTCTGGTGGCAATGTACTGCGTATCCAGGAAAACACGCCGGCCGTAAAGCGGCGAGAAATCGATCTGTTCGACAGATCGGTCAACCGCATCAGTCAGCAGTAATTCCTTGGTGGCTGCGCGCGGCGAGTCTGTCCATCGAGTGGTCCCGCACCCGGAGATCAGCAGGGTGAGTACAACTCCCGGAATCAAGTGAGTCATCAAACTTCGCTGCGCGCATCTCATGGCTTCCTCTGGAGACACCTTGGGACGATATCTCCCTTTCAATCGGCAGCCTCCGCAGAATCCTCAATATCAGGATGCGCGACTGGTCCACAGAAGCGAGGGTCGGGGAGAACACTCCGCACAATCCACACAATCCGTACGCCCTGGCGTCACCCGGGCCGGATCAAGCCACAACGCCGCCGCTGCGCATGAAGATTCGACATTCATCGCCGGACTGGATTGCCAGCCCATTGAAAAAGTCGAATTACTTCAGCGGATTGGCGCAATCCGCCCGGTCTTGCATGGAAAACCGCGAACTGACCGGACGGCTTACAATGTGCCGCTACTTTTCAACGGGCTACTAAGTTTTCGGGCGTGCTTTGGTTTTGCGCTTCTTGCGTTTCTCAGCGTGAAACGCGTTGCTGCTGGCGGGACCGTTTTCGCCTTGCTCTTTCGAATGACGCGGTTTGTCGCTTTGGAAACTTCTGCTGGATGCGGGACGCGACGAGCCAGCGTCTTTCCCTTCGAGGCTCAATTCCAGCAGCTTGCCCGCGACACGAGTACGGCTCAACGTCAGGAACACTTCACGCGGCATGCCGGCGGGAAGGTCGACCGTGGTGAACGCATCGTGAATTTTGATCGGGCCGATATGTTCGCCCGAGAGCCCGCCTTCGTTGGCGATCGCTCCGACGATGTTTCCGGGCTTCACGCCATCTTTCCAGCCGACCTGGATGCGGTATCGATCTTTGCCGGATTCCGGCGGCCCGAGCTCTCGGTCCGCTCCGCCTTTTGCACCGGTGCTTGGTCGTGCACCCGTGTGAGGTCGCTTTGTGAAGCCTCCCTCACCGTTTCCGTAGCCCTTTTTGTTGGAATTAAACTTGCTGTTCGATTCAAACTTGTTGTTGGGCTCAAACTTGCGTTGAGGGAGATCTTTCATGAAGAACGGTCGGCCTTTCTGTCCGATCTGCGCCAGAGTGGCCGCGATCGTCACCATCGGCATGCCGGATTCTTCGGCAAACTTCGTGATCATTTCCTGAAACATCGTCAGGTCCTGGCCGGCCGCCATCTCGGCGATGCGCTCTGTAAACCGCTTTGACCGGATCGCGTTGATCTCGCCGGCCGTCGGTGGCTGGACAATCTCGATCGGCTGCTTCGTTGCCCGTTCGATGAATCGCAGTTTCATCTTCTGGCTGCCCGTCAGGAAGATGAATGCCTCGCCGCTGCGGCCCGCCCGTCCCGTGCGGCCGATCCGGTGAATGTACGATTCCGAGTCCTGTGGCACGTCGTAGTTAAAGACGTGGCTGATGCGGGTCACGTCCAGGCCGCGTGCGGCAACGTCCGTCGCGACGAGGATGTTCAGATGCCCGGATTTGAGCTGCTCGATCGTCCGTTCCCGAACTCGCTGTGGCATGTCGCCGTTGAGTGCGACGGCGGAGAGCCCTTCCCGAGTGAGCTGTTCGGCAATCGTCACCGTCGCATCTTTGGTATTCGCAAAAACGATCACGCCGTCCGTCTTCTCGACTTCCAGCAGCCGCTTGAGTGTGTCGATTTTGTCCCGCGGAGAGACAAAAACTGCCCGTTGCCGAGTCAGCTCGGCCGTCATCGTTTTTTCCTGAATCGTGATCCTCGCCGGATCGTTCAGGTAACGTTGTGCAATATTGCGAATCGGTTGCGGCAGCGTCGCCGAGAAGAGCGCGATCTGTCGCTTCTCGGGTGTCTGGTCGAGCACGAACTGAACGTCGTCGAGGAAGCCCATGTTCAACATCTCGTCGGCTTCGTCGAGTACCAGGCAGCTCAGTTCGCTGAGGTCGAGCGTACCGCGTTTGATGTGGTCGATGACTCGCCCCGGAGTTCCGACGACGACCTCAACCCCGCGCCGCAGTTGCTTGAACTGAGCGGTGTAATCCTGTCCGCCATAAATTGCCGCGACGGAAAATCGTGGCAGGCAACTGCCGTAAGTCGAAAACGATTTGGCGACCTGGATCGCCAGCTCGCGCGTCGGGGCGAGAACCAGAACCTGCGGCTTCTGTCGTCCCACTTCGATCCGTGAAAGGATCGGTAAGGCGAACGCGGCAGTCTTGCCGGTTCCCGTCTGAGACTGAGCCAGCACGTCGCGGCCGTCCAGCATGTAAGGGATGATCTCTGCCTGGATGGCGGTTGGCTTTTCGTAGCCAGCCGCTTTGACCGCCTCCTGGACTTCGCTCCGCAGTGGAAGATCGAGGAAGCACGCATCGCGAGGTGGCTCGCTCGGCTTCACTTCTTCTTTCACCACAGCGACTTCTTTCACCACAGCGACTTCTTCCACCACAGCGACTTCTTCCACCACAGCGACTTCTTCCACCACAGCGACTTCTTCCACCGCAGATCCGGAGACGGAATCCACAGCAGGCATTTCTGGAATGACTGGTGCGATCATCTCTGCCGGCGGGTCAACGATCACCTGGCTGCAGAGAAATTCCTCGATGTCCAGTGTGTCCGCAGCAGAGTCGCTGCCGCCCACTGGCGCGGAGGACTCGGTAGCGAACTGCTCGATCGAGTCCACGACGATTGCCGCGGAGGACATTTCAAAAGCTTCAAACGGCGACGGCTCGGCATCGAGCTTCGACGGATCCTGAGAGCTGCATTCCGACATTAATTCTTCCAATCAAAAGTTGCCGCCCGATTTGATCAACAAACCCGGCGCGTACGCGTCCGTCAAACGGAGAAATCGCGAATGAACGTGCGCATCACTTTCCTGAAAACACAGAGAGCGACGCTGCTTCGTTAACCTGACGTGTTCTCAATCCGCGGTCGTGGACCGGCGAGAACGTTCGGAAGACCTGTCGCCCGAGAGCCTGACTCAGGGGAGAAACTGCCGCGGGGATTCCCATTTGGAAAGGGCTCGCGACGTTCTGTGTCGGCCAACGAGGCCGAATCTTTTCGAAGTTGTGTCGACTTCGAAGGCTCAACAATGGTGCCAAGCTACAGAAAACGGACAACGGGCGACAGGGGCAGGCTCGCGAAAACAAAACAATTTTCACATCAACGAAGGCGAATTCGGATCAGGACGGCCAGTCAAAGTGGATTGAGAGCGAGCCAGGACCGGTATTCCAGGTGAAAACAAATGCAAACTGAAGGAATCCATGACCACGCCAAAGATCCTCGCCTTCGCCGGGAGTGCCCGGAAAGACTCGTTCAATCACAAGCTGGTGCAGGTTGCGGCGGAAGGAGCCCGATCTGCTGGTGCTGACGTTACGATTTTCAATTTGAAGGATTATCCGCTTCCTTTGTTCGACGAAGACCTCGAACGGGACGAGGGGACGCCGGAGATCGCCTCCAAACTCAAGCAACTGTTTCTTGAACATGACGGTCTGCTGATCTCGTCGCCCGAGTACAACAGTTCGATCTCGCCGTTGCTCAAAAACACAATTGATTGGGTTCCCCGCCCGGTGGAAGGGGAGCCTCGGCTGGCAGCCTATCAGGGCAAAGTCGCCGCAATCATGGCGGCGTCACCGGGAGCACTCGGTGGGCTGCGAGGGCTCGTCCACGTTCGCTCGATTCTCAGCAGCATCGGTGTCATCGTGCTGCCGGATCAGGTGGCGATCCCGAATGCGTATGAAGCATTCGATGAAACCGGGCGTCTCAAAGACGAGCGGAAGCAAGCCAGCGTCGAGGGGCTTGGAAGTGGACTGGCTCACATCGCCGGCAAGGTAATCGACTGAAGGAGAAGATCAAAACCGTCGAAAAGTCGTTCCAGCACCAATGGGCGTTTGAGATCGAAGGCCAATCTGTGATGAAGCAAATCGGCCGACTCCGGCAATGCCCGCCGCCCGCGCTTCGTTTCTGGCCGGTAACAGGAGCAGAGCATGAAGAGAAGACTGCAACTCGGTGGTGCCACTTTCATTGTGATGGGTTCGTGTAAATTCTGTTCACGCCTGGCGGCATGCTCATGTCATTCGATGAATCTCAGGCCGTGGCAGCATCGTCCGCCAATCTCGCAAAACAGATCGAAAAATCTCTGATTCCTTCCACCGTCGGGTTCCCGCTATTCGCAGGCGGAGTAAGTTTGTTCGTAATTGGCACTTGGCGCTACCGAAAAGGACGGCAGATCACCGTTTAGCAATCTTCTCTACGATTCCACCGAACAGTCTCTCTTCCAAGGAAGTTGCATAAGCGATTTAATGTCGCCCTGCCCACCGGACCTTGCGTCCTTTTCCCACCTCATTCGCTTGCCTCAAGAGTCCTTCGATGTCCACCGATCCAACGCAGAAACTTCGTGTTTTAGTCGTCGACGATGAACCTGATCCCCGTCAGTTCATTATTCGTGTGCTCAAATCTGCTGGATGCGAGGTTCGAGCGGCAGCCGACGGAGAGCAAGCACTCATTGAGGCGATCGACTTCCAGGCGGAAGTCGTCTTTCTCGATGTCGGAATCCCGCTGCAGTACGGCTGGCTGGTTTGTGCCAAGCTGAAACTGGTCGCACCTTCGCCGATCGTGGTCCTGATGACCGGACTCGATTGCGACGATCTGAGTAGCTTCTCGGAATTCGTCAAAGCGGATGACGTGCTGCGAAAACCGTTTTCCGCAGAGGACGTCCTGCGGTTCGTTCCAAGCGTCCCGGTGTAGGTATTCTTCGCCTGAGCGAAGCCTGTCCCCGATTTCCGGGCCGGGATCAGGATGATGCTGATACTTCGGCCATCCACCGAGCCGTACCCCGGGCAGCCTTACAACCACAACGAGTTCCGCAAGCTCTATTCGGACCACCTTCTGGTCGATTTCCGGCTGACGATCCCCGGCGTCCGACGACGACGCCCCGTTCCGAATCGCCAGCGGCGAGTGAGTGGAATCCGGGAGTGCGAAGTGGCTACGCCAGAATGTCGTGGAGGATTTCGCCCTCAACATCGGTCAACCGGAAATCGCGACCGTTAAACCGGTAGGTGAGTCCCGTGTGGTCGATGCCCATTTGATGAAGAACCGTCGCGTGAATGTCGTGAGCGTTCACGCGATTCTCGACGGACTTGTATCCAAATTCGTCGGACGCTCCGTACTGAGTTCCGCCTTTGAAGCCACCGCCGGCGAACCACGTGGTAAACGCGTTCGGGTTGTGATCGCGCCCGCCTTCTCCCTGGGAGTCCGACGTGCGGCCGAACTCGCCACCGTAAATCACGATCGTGTCTTCCAGCAGACCTCGCTGTTTGAGGTCGCTTAACAGGGCGGCTGTCGGTTGATCGACCGTCCCGGCGCAGGCCCGGTGGTTGCCGTTGATATCGCTGTGCCCGTCCCACGGAACGTCACTGACCGCGCCGCCCGGAGTGTTCGGACACGAGGCGAAGACCTGAATGTAGCGCACGCCACGTTCGATCAACCGGCGGGCAATCAGACACTGCCGGCCGTAATCCTTCGACTCATTCCGATCCAGACCGTACGCCTTCTGAACATGGTCCGGTTCCTGCGCGAGGTCGAAGGCTTCCGGAGCCGATGTCTGCATCCGGTAAGCCAGTTCGAACGATTCAAGCCGGGCGTTGAGATCGCGGTCGAACGGACGCTTCTCGGCATGTTTCGAATTGGCCGTGTTGAGCACGTCGAGCAGCGATCGCTGCTGGTCTCCGTTCAATTCGCCAGGCCGCTGCAGATTGCTGATTGGCGCTGTTCCACGCGGGTCAATCGCCGTCGCCTGGTAAACCGACGGCAGAAATCCCGATGACCAGATCGGGTCTGCTCCACGCGGCTTCGTCCCGTGCATCACGACGTAAGCCGGCAGGTTCGAGTTCTCGCTGCCCAGTCCGTAGGTGAGCCACGACCCCATGCTCGGAAAACCCTGGCGGATCATTCCCGAATTCAGTTCCAGCATCGCCGGCGTGTGGTTGTTCGACTGGGAGTAGCACGAATAAACGAACGCGATGTCGTCTACGTGCTTCGAAATGTTCGGGAAGATTTCACTGGTCCACGCTCCGGACTCACCGTGCTGAGCCCACTTGAACGGCGACTTCAGACACTTGCCGCTCGTTGTGAAAAAACCGGTCTTCGGATCAGCTCCGGCCAGCTGCGTCCCGTCGCGCTTCTGCAATTCGGGCTTGTAATCGAACGTGTCGACCTGCGAGGGGCTTCCAGTTTGAAAGAGCCAGATGATGGCCTTGGCTTTGGGAGCGAACCGGGAAGGCTTTTCGGCGAGAGGATTGTTCGAGACCGGTGCTGCCACGATTCCTTCCTGATGAAGAAGCCCGGTGAGAGCGACCGATCCGAAACCGAGCCCGGCTCGTTGAAGAAAATCACGCCGACTGGCCGAGCGGCTGCACGAGTGATGATTCATGGTTTTCCTGCTGATTTGAGGTGAGTCCCGATAACACGCTGCGCCGACCGACGTTCGACCGGACGACTTACGCCGTTCCGCTAAATGCCTCTTTGAGGCATCCGGTTCAGTCGACATACACAAATTCGTTCATACACAACACGAGGTGGCAGAAGTCGCGCACGGCCAGGTTCTCTGCATTCGCATCGTCGCCGCGCGATTTCTTCTGGTTCAGAACAAACGCCGTCATCACGTTCCGCTCTGTGTCAGTTGCAGACCGTGACAGTGCCAGTTCGTACGTCCTGTCGATGGCCTCGTCGATTGTCGTTTCCGCGTTCGGCCGCACCTTCGTCGCAAACTTCGCGGCGAGGTCTCGAATAATCGGAGAGTTCAACAAAGCCAGCGCCTGCGGCGCGACCGTGCTTTCCTCGCGCGAGGCGATTCCCTGCATCGCATCCGGAGCGTCAAACAGCTGCAGGATCGGAATCAGCCGGCTGCGTTTCACCGTGAAGTAGACGCTGCGGCGATTGCTGCGCTCGTCGAGTGTGCCCTGGCCGAACTGTGTCAGATCGAGAGTGCCACTGACGGCGAGCAGCGCGTCGCGAATGACTTCCGCCTCCAGCCGCCGCGAATTGCGCCGCCACAGCAGAAGGTTTTCCGGGTCGTGCTGTTTGCCGGTCGGCGTGACTTCACCGGCCTGCATGTAGACCGCGCTGGTCATGATCAGCCGGTGGATCGGCTTCAGCTTCCAGCCACCGCGAATCAGCTCAGCCGCCAGCCAGTCGAGCATCTCCGGGTGAGACGGCTTTTCACCGCGGGTGCCGAAGTCGCTGGGAGTCGCGACAATGCCGCGTCCGAAGTGGTGATGCCAGAGCCGGTTCACGATGACTCTTGCCAGAAGATGGCCCGCTCCGTCATCAACATCGGTCAGCCAGTCGGAAAGGCCAAGCCGGCCGGGACGCGTTTTTTCCTTCGCCGACGGATCTGCCAGCCAGCGTTGTTCATCGATTTCCGTCCGCATGAGCACCTGGAAAAACCCAGGTGTCGCTTCGGACTCTTTGTTGTCCACGTTGCCGCGTCGAAGCTGGTAAACCTTGTACGTGTCCGCCCCGAACTGATACGTCGTCCCGTTGACCCGTGCGGCGAACACGTTGGTCAGGTCCGGCTTCGGGTCCTGAGTCTGCTGACGCACGACCTGTTCGTTGAGGCTCAACCACTCCAGATCGAAGCCCTTGTGCCAGTCGACCAGCCGCTTTTTCTGAGGGTCATTCCGCTTGTCGGCGGCGAGGGCGAGAATGTCCGCGACGTCTTTCGGTGGCTGCCCGGGGCTCGCCGCGAAATAGAAGCCGGTCGCTCCGCCACTGTTGACAATTTTCATGAGGACATCGTTTCGGCCTGCGGCGAGCTGAATCGTCACGTTTTCCTGCCCGGCCTTCGCGACGTTTCGTCCGACCTTTTTCTCCAGGACCGACCGACCGTTGACCCACAGCTTGATCCCGTCGTCGCTGCCGAGCGACAGCGCGAGAACTCGCGGCGCGTCAGTCTCGAACGTGCGGAAAAGGTAGTTGGCGCAGTTGGTCCCGGTCAGCTTATCGTTGTGTTCCGCACCGTCTTTCCACTCAGGCTGCTCGACCCATTTCAGTTTGCCATCCTGAAATGTCTGGGTGAGGTCCGTTTGAAGTTCCGGCGGAAAGACCTCATCGAAGGCCACGTTGAAATCCGCGGCGGCGAACGGACCGACGTGATGCCAGTTGCCGATGCCTTCGATCGAGGCTGGCTTCGTCGCCGACGCCGCGAAGTAGAAACCCGACGGACCTCCTCCATTCACGATCTTCATGAGCAGTTCGTTGCGACCCTTTTTGAGAGCCGCCTGAACGGTGTCCTGCCCGGCCACGACTCCGCCCGCGACCAGCTTCGACAGAACTTCCTTGCCATTGACCCAGACTTTGATCGCGTCGTCACGGCCGAGCGACAGCGCGACAGCCTGGTCTTCAGGAGACTCGATCGTCCGAAAGAGGTAGTTCGCCGAATTGTCGCCGGTCAGCGTGTTGTGAATCGTGCTGTCCGTCCAGCCGGGCTGCGGAGTCCACTTCACTTTGCCGTCCACGTAAGTCGCGGCGAGGTCGACAGACTTCTCGGGATCGAATGTCTGTTCGAACGCCTTCTCAAAACTCTCGGCGGGGAACGGTCCGGCGTGCTGCCAGTCGGAAAGTTTCAGAGCTCCCGGTGCCGCGGTCGGTTCAACTTTCTGAAGACTGGCCACCCACGTGTCGAACTTTGCGGGCAGTTGTTCCTGCTCGTACTTTGTCTGAGCAGCGGTGAGCGGCGCGAGGGCTGCGTCGTATTCGGTTTTTGCTTTGCGGAATTCTTCCGGTTTCACATTGACGCCCGTGTCCGAAAACCCCACGTCGGCGAAGCACGATGTCAGGCGGTAGTAATCGAACTGAGGCAGCGGGTCGAACTTGTGACTGTGGCAGCGGCTGCACCCGACAGTCAGCCCGAGCAGTGAGGTGCCCAGCGTGCTCACAATATCGTCGAGCTGTTCGTAGCGACTTCGCTCGCGTTCTTTCTGAGTCTGCTGCGTCGTGTACGGACCCGACACAAGAAAGCCTGTCGCCGCCAGCGTGTTGATTGCCTCTTGGGCTTCGGCCGTCGATGGGGCATTGACGTCAGCGAGCAGGTCGCCGGCAATCTGCAACTTCACAAACCGATCGTAAGGCATGTCCGAATTCAAAGCCCGGATCACGAAATCGCGATAGTGCCAGGCGTTCGGCCGGTCGCCGTCGAAGGCGTAACCGTGACTCTCGGCAAAGCGGGTCACGTCGAGCCAGTGCCGGGCCCAGCGTTCTCCAAATTGCTTGCTGGCGAGAAGTTCATCGATGAGCCGGTCATACGCACCGTTCGGATCCGTCGCGGATTCGGCGACGAACTTTTCAACGTCTTCCGGTTTCGGGGGGAGGCCGATCAGATCGAAGTAAGCTCGCCGGATCAACGTTCGTTGAGAGGCCGTCGCGTTGGGAATGACGCCGGCCGCTTCCTGCCTGGCCCGTACGAAACGGTCCAGCGGGTTTCGTCCCCAGGCCTCATCTTTGACCGCAGGCAGAGTCGGCTGAGTCAGCGGCTGAAACGACCAGTGCTTCCGTCCGACTTCAATGTCGATTTCTGTTGTGACCACGGCGACGCCGTCCCGCGAATCCGGAGCTCCCATCTCGACCCACTTGACGAAGTGAGCAATCAGCTCGTCCGGCAGCTTGCCTTTCGGCGGCATCTTGAACGAGTCGTGTTTCAGCGCTGTGATCAGCAAACTTTCGTCCGGCTTGCCAGGCACGACAGCCGGGCCGCTTTCTCCGCCCTTGCGACTGCCGTCGCGCGAATCGAGAAACAGTCCGCCCTTCAGATTGTTCTTGCCGAGAGCGCCGGCCGAGTGACACTCGTAGCAGTGCTCAACGAGCACCGGCCGAATCTTCGCCTCGAAAAAGTCGAGCCCTTTTCGGTTCGGGTCGGCGGCCTCGGCAACGGACGAAATTCCAAGAAGCATCAGAAGGACAGTCAGCTTTTTCATAGTGGGATCCTGAACGTCCGGCGGGCCGAAATCGAGGTGATCGCGGGGGAGTGCTGAGGCTGAGAACGGGAAGTCCTCAAAGGGTGGGTCACGGAGTCAGCTTACCACAATTCGAGCTTTCGGAAATCACCGATGCGGTTTTCGGGACGCGAGATCCCCGGAGGTGAATGCCGAGTGTCGCCTTTCGCTCCGAGGCTGTGAATTTATCGTGACATTCACAACTCTGGTGCCATTGGGCCAGCTTCGTCGTTTCAGTCCAGACGCGAAATCCGATAGCTGTTGCGGCTTTCGTCAAACAGCTCCGGCAGCCAGCGCGTTCCGATTCCCGGTCGTTTCGGCGGAGCGATCATTCCATTTGCGACGACCACTTCCGAGTCGATCAGTCGCGGATAGATCGTCGCGATGTGAGCCCGAACAGATTCCTGATACGTCACGCCGGGCACGGCCATCGCCACGTTCAGTCCGGAAAACAGAGTGAACGGTCCCGTGCAGTCGTGCATCAGGACCGGCACGTTATAAATCTGAGCGAGCTCGGCAATGCGCCGCGTCTCACTGATCCCGCCCACCCAGGTCGGGTCGATCATGATGTAGTCGGCTCCGTGCTGTTCGAGGATCTGTCGGTAGTGGTCTCGCAGGATGAGCATTTCACTGATCGCGACCGGCACGTCGGACTCGCGGCGAAACTGGGCGAGCGTTTGCAGACTGTCCGGCCTCACAATGTCTTCCATCCAGAGCGGCTGAAACTCGCGCATCGCCTTCGCGATTTTCAGACCGGCCGTCAGCGAGAAGAACCCGTGACCGTCGAGCATCACGTCCATCCGGTCTCCCACTCGCTCGCGAATTTCGCGGAACGGGGCGATGGCCTTTTCGAGATCCTGATTGCTGATCCGCTGACCTCCGGAATTCCGGTACGCCGGGTCGAGCGACCACAGCTTCATCGCTGTGTAACCCGCTTCGAGCAGTTCTTCGGCGAGGTCGCCTGGCGTGTTCATACACGCCCAGTTGTCCTCCAGAGGTCCCGGCTTCCCCGGATCGCCGTGGCCGGGCCAGCTCGGCCGCGACGGCGCGTTCGGATCCGAACCGCCGTAATGAGGACCGCCGCTGCTGTTATAAACGGGTACGGCCTCTCGAACCGGACCGCCCAGCAGCTTCCACACCGGCTGCCGCGTCAGTTGTCCCAGGATGTCCCACAGCGCGAGGTCGACCGCCGAGAGGGCTCGCAGTTCCGCTCCCGTCCCGCCGAACGCCGTCGCGCGTTCGTAGAGGAAACGCCAGTGACTCTCAATCGCGGTCGCGTCGGCGCCGAGCAGCCGATGCGACATCCAGTCGTGAATGACCGCGGCCGCGGCTTCGGGAATGTAATACGTCTCGCCATGCCCGATGACCGGCTCGCCATCGACCGTACCGGCGTCGGTATGAATCCGCACGGCCAGCAGCCCGCGCATCACGTCGGCCGGGACGACGGTCTCAACGGCCGTAATCCGCGGCCCGGTTTCGTATGCATGATCTTGTGTCGGACCGGAAGAAGGCACGGCAGGGTCTCCATCAGATCGAATTGGACTTTACATGATGAGCGAGTCGTCAATGTCGGCAACCGTTTTGCAGCCGGAGGTCAACATCGCATTCGTGAGTTCATCACGCAGAATATCGAGGACTCGTTTGACACCGGTCTCGCCGCCGGCTGCCAGTGCCCAGGCTTGCGGACGTCCGATCAGAACGGCACGAGCTCCCAGCGCGAGCGCCTTGAGCACGTCTCCGCCGCGGCGGATTCCACTGTCGAAGTAGACCTCGAGTCGATCACCCGCCTCGTCCACGACGTCCCTGAGAACATCGATGGAAGCCGGCATACCGTCGAGTCGTCGGCCTCCGTGATTCGAAACCACGATTCCGTCGAGGCCCAGCTGAACGGCCTGCTGAGCGGCCTGCTTCGTCAGGACGCCTTTCAGAATGATCGGCAGCTTCGTCTGCTTGCGCAGCCACTGAAAAAACTCAACGCTCAGCGACGGGTCCCAAGCCTGCAGGTTGAACGCGACGAGTTCCTCGTACGTGTTCCGCTCTGTCAGGTGAGTGAAGCCGCAGTCGCGCAGATGCTTTAACAAGAAATCCTGCGGCACGAAAAATCGGTTGCGGAGGTCGTCGTCTTTCCGCTCGCCCAGGTCGACGGTGACGACGAGGGCTTTGTAGCCGGCATTCTCCGCGCGGCGCACAAGTTTGAGCGCGACGTCGCGGTCTCGCGGGGCGTACAGCTGAAACCACTTCGGTCCGTCCGCGGCCTCGGCAATTTCTTCGAGGCTGTTGTGAGCACTCGTGCTGGGAATGCAGATCGTCCCTGCCCTCGCTGCCGCCCGCGCCGAAGCGCGAGCTCCCTGCGGATGAAACATCCGCAGCGCCGCGACGGGAGCAAGCATCACCGGCAGTGCGATTTTCTCGCCGAGTACCGTCGTCGACAGGTCGACTTCGCTCACTCCGTGCAGCAGAGGCGGAAGAACACGCATCCGCCGAAACGCCTCGACGTTGTCCCGCAGCGTGACCTGATCTTCGGAACCGCTGGTGATGTAGTCAAAAGTCGGCTTCGGCAGTCTGGCTTTGGCCAGCGGAATAAAATCCTCGACCGTGACGGGCAGGCTCGCCAGCGGATTCTCTGCCGCTTCCCGAGCGACCGTCGCGTTACCACCGGCGTCGCCTTTCTCATCGTTCTGAGCGGCCGCGGTTTCTTTGGGAGACGCGGTCAGCATTCCCGCTCCAAATGCCAGCAGTTGAGAGAAGACTCGACGGTTCACGGCGTGCCCCTTTGTTTTCGACGGGCTTCGGTTTCAATCGAGGTTCGTGAGAAGCCGTTCCAATTCGGATACCTTGTGCGAAGTCACGTTTTAGCGGTGAGGCTGTTTAAACAGAAGGAACGAAGGAAACGAAGTGTTTCGGGAGGGCTCACACGAAGGCACGAAGACACAAAGGAACCTGGTGGAAACCGGTTTCGGAGATTGATGCGGCAGAATCTGAAACACAGAGGCACGGAGATCACGGAGAAGCTGTCATGAGAGTTTGACTCTGCGTTCTCCGTGCCTCTGTGTTTCAAATCGTCGCGACCCGATTCCCAATACGCACGACTTTGTGCCTTCGTATCTTTGTGTGAGAGGAATCGCACCGTGTCCGTAAGGCAAGGAAACTTCAGTATGAAATCTCGCGATGCGGCCCTGCTGCTTCTCGTTGCGGCACTCGTTGGGGCGTCGATGATTCTGCCGGGGCGGATCGCTCCCGTTGAAAATGGCGAGGTGCTCGCCAGCCCGGCCGACTCAGAAAACCCGGACGCGAAATCTGGTTCGCACAAGGCTCGCCCGCGCGTCATCGTCGTCGGCTCGGGAATCTCCGGCCTGACGACGGCCCTGGAACTCGGACGAGGCGGCGCGGATGTCACCGTCGTCGACATGTCGTCGGTTTTTGGCGGGCACGCGGTGATGTCTCAGGGAGGCGTCTCGGTCGTCGACACGCCGCTGCAGCGCGAGGTCGGGATCGCCGACAGCGCGGACATGGCCAACGGCGATTTCCTCAAGTGGGGCGAGGATGCGGATCCCGACTGGGTGCGGTACTACGTCGATCATTCACGAACTGAGATCTATGAGTGGCTGCTCGATCTGGGCGTGCGGTTTGAGAGTGTGCTCACCGCGCCGGGAAATTCGGTCGACCGGTTTCACCAGCCGGCCGGGCGAGGCATCGCGCTGGTGACTCCGATTTACGAAGCCTGCCTGGCGCAGGAGTCGATCCGGTTTGTCTGGAACGCTCAGGCCACAAAGTTGCTTGAGAAAGACGGGCGTGTTGCCGGCATCGAGGTGCGGCACCTCCGCGAGGGCACACAGGAAAAACTGAACGCCGACGCCGTCGTGCTCGCGACGGGCGGGTTTCAAAGCAACCTCGACATGGTCCGCGAGTTCTGGCCGCAGGACATCACGTTCCCCGAGCGGATTCTTGCCGGCTCGGGTCGGAACTCGATCGGGCTCGGGCATCGACTGGCTCAGTCGGTTGGCGGCGAGCTCGTGAAGATGGACCACCAGTGGAATTATTTCACGGGAATCCCGGACCCTCGGCGACCCGACAGTCAATGGGGTCTCAGCGCGGCCAACATGTTCGGCATCCTCGTCAACCCGGACGGCAAACGATTTGCCAGTCTTCACAACTGGGCGAAGGAAGTCATGCCGCCGATGCTGAGACAGAAACGCGTGACCGTATGGTTCATTTTTGACGAGGCGACGCGAAAGGAATTCGTCATCAGCGGCACCGAATGGACGGACTTCAAGAAGGTTGAGCGGCTGGTTCTCGACAATCCAGACCTCGTGAAGAAGGCGGACACGATTGAGGAACTCGCAAAGAAGTGCGGTCTGCCGGCGGAGAACCTCAAAGCAACGCTCACCCGTTACAACGAGCTGGTCGACGGCGGGCGCGACCTGGACTTCGACCGCTTTGGCCCGAAAAAGACCGAGTACAACAACCGAGCCTCACCGAAGCTGAACTCACCGCCCTACTACGCGATGCAGGCCTGGCCGCTGACCCGCAAGAGCATGGGTGGCGTGGCGATCGACCTGGGCTGCCGCGTGCTCGACAAAAAAGAAAAGCCCATCCCCGGCCTGTTCGCCGTCGGCGAGCTGACTGGTCTGGCCGGCATCAACGGCAACGCGGCTCTCGAAGGCACCTTCCTCGGCCCGTGCATCGTGACCGGTCGAGTCGCCGCGCGAACGATCCTCGGCACTCAGCCGGAGAAGGTGAAACCACTGCCTCGCGAGACGTCGCGCTGTGTCGACTGCCACGACGTCGAGGCACTTCTGGAAACACGTCGCCCCGGTTTCTGGCACTTCGAGCAATCTCATCAGATCGTGCTGGAGCGGAAACTCAACTGCATCCTGTGCCACTCCGAGCTGGCTCCGTACGACGAAAACCGCCACAGGATCGACGCGAAAAAACTGACGTCCTCGTGCGTGGGCTGCCACGTGGCTCAGGAGTAAATGCAGGCTGCTTGTCGCCTTTCGTCCAGTCTCTTACGCTGCGATTCGCGGTTGACCACCAGCCGGATTCGCCATCGAGGAGACTGCCATGCGTCACGCGTCCACCCGTTGCGTTGCCCTGACCGTAATCTGTTCCGGGCTTCTTCCTGCCCTGGCAGCTCCTCTTCAGGCCGAGGACTGGGCTCAGTTTCGAGGCCCCAATGCGTCGGGGATCGCGGCGGAAAGTCAGAATCCGCCGGTCGAGTTCTCTGCGGAGAAAAACGTCGCGTGGTCGGTCGAGCTTGGCAAAGGCGTCGCCTGTCCGATCATCGCCGATGGACGCTGCTTTGCGACGACGATGATTGAGGACCAGAAGTTCGTGGTGCTCGCCTTTGACGCGGTCACCGGGAAAGAACTGTGGAAGAAAGAGTACGACGTCAGCGGGCACAAGCTGCCGGAGATTACTCCGCCCAACGAGCATGCGTCCTCGACGCCGGCCTCCGATGGCGAGCGGGTTTTCGTCCACTTCAGCACGATCGGCCTGCTGGCCCTCGATGCGAAAACCGGGAAGGAACTCTGGAAGCATCCTCTTTCGATGCCGTTTTATCTGATGGGCTGGGGGCCGGCGAATTCGCCGATCGTTCATGGCGAGAACGTCATCTTCAATCTCGATGACGATCTCCTGTCGTACATCATCGCCCTCGACCGGAAGACTGGCGACGTCCGCTGGAAGAAAGAGCGGCCGGAAATGCTGGGCGGCTATGCCGTGCCGGTCATCTGCAAGGCGAACGGGCGGGAAGACATCGTCGTGGCCGGCAGCGGCAAGATGAAAGGCTACGACCCGAAGACCGGCAGCGAGCGGTGGTCGTGCAATTCACTTCTGCGAACGATCATGACAACGCCCGTCGTCCAGGACGACCGCATTTACATCACGTGCCAGAGCTACGGCGACACCAGTCGCGTTCTGAAGTTCGCCCTGCTGCAGTGGCGGGACACGAATCAGGACGGCAAGCTGGCGAAGGACGAGCTCGAAGAGGCCTTTCACGAGAAATTCGACAAGGGCGACGCCAACAAAGACGGCTTCCTGGTCGACGACGAAATCAGCGCGGCATTTCAATCGCCGACGAATATGGCTGGCGGAGGGAACATCATTCAGGCGATCCGCGGCGGCGGTGAGGGCGACGTCACAAAGAGCCACCTGGTCTTCAACCTCGATGAAAAAACGCCCTCGAACATTGCTTCACCGCTCGCCTTCGACGGTCGGCTGTTCATGGTCAAAAAGGGTGGCATCTCGGCCGCGTACAACCTCAAGGACGGCAGCACGGTCTGGACGAAAAAACGCATCGGCAATTTCGGCAACTACTACGCCTCGCCCATCGCTGCTGGCAAACTGATCTACGTCCCCGGCGAGAACGGCAACATCGTCGTCCTGAAAGCCGGTCCGGAAGTCGAGGTTCTCTCAAAGAACGATCTCGGCGACAGCCTGATCGCGACCCCGGCGATCGCCAACGACCGGCTCTACGTGCGGACCTTGCACAAGCTGTTGTGTTTTGCGAAGGAGAAGTAATGAGTCGTGCCCTGCTGGTGACCGCTGTGCTGTTTTGTCTGGCCAGTCTTCCCTCGCGATCAGACATCGCTGCAGAGGAGCTGACTGTTGGCGAGCAGGGCGTCATGCAGGCCATCAGCGGGCCCGCGTCGTTTGTCCGACTGTGGCCGGTCGGAAAAATGCCGGACGAAGATTCGGCGGACCGTGAGGAGACATTTCAGAAGGTCCAGGTCCACCGAGAGGCGCTGGTGATTCGGCACACGACGCAGCCGTCGTTTCTGTTTCTGCCGGCACCGGCCAGCGTCAACCCGGGAGTGTGCGTGCTGCTGTGCCCTCCAGCGATCTGTCCTCAGGCCCGCTTTAGTTCTGTCGATTTTGATCCAGCTCTTGCGGCGGCGAAGCTTCTGAACGAACGCGGTATCAGTGTTGCCGTTCTCAAATATCGGCCGGCGATCCGCAGCACGGATCTGCCTCGCCACCACGCGGCGCTGCAGGACGCGCAGCGAGCGATGAGTGTGCTGACGGCGCGGGCCGACGAATGGAAAATCGATCCGGAAAAAATCGGTGTCGGCGGTTTTTCTGCGGGAGCACTGCTGGCAGGGCTCGCTGCGAATCACAGTTCAGAACGGGCCTACAAAGCCGTCGATAAGATGGACGAAGCCCGCGTTCGGCCGGCGTTCTCGCTGATGCTTGCCCCGTTCTTGACGAGGCAGCTGAACTCGCGGGAGTTGTTGCCGGAACTGAAACTCGATGAGCTTTCGTCGAAGGCAACGCCGCCCGTGTTTCTGGCTTTTGCCGATCAGGATCGTCGATCCCCCGGGCCGGTGCAGTACGCGTTGTGGCTTCGTTCAGCGGGAGTTCGCTTCGAGCTGCACAGTTACCCGGATCGAAGGAAGCTGCAGCCCGAGCCGGCAGACTGGTCGGACGATTTTCACCGCTGGCTGGGTGACGTGCAGATCGTCAAAGGTGAGCCGCGGCCAAAACCGTTTGAATTCAAAGCGGCTTCGCTGCCGGCTGAAGTCCCGTTCGATTCGAAGTTGACCGAAGCCGACCAGACGCTCCGTCTAATCCTCGGCCGCGACTGCCCGGTGATTCCGATCTGGCCAACGGGAACCGGCCCGGACGAGCACAAGGCGATCGAAAAAGAAACCGCGACAGCGCGGTCGCGCGGCGGCAAGGCGCTGAACATTGGAAATGTGACTCGGCCAACGCTGACGGTCGTCGCACCGCTCGACAAAGCCAAATCGACGGGCACGGTCGATCACTCAAAGCGAGCCGTCATCGTTTGTCCTGGAGGTGGCTACGGTGGTCTCGCGGCCGAACACGAAGGCACACGGGTTTGCGAGTGGCTTAACGAAATGGGGATCACCGCGTTTCTGTTGAAGTACCGCGTACCTCGACGAGGCGGCGAATTCCCGAAACACCATCACGCGCTGCAGGATGCTCAGCGGGCGATCCGGATTGTCCGCTCGCGAGCCGCCGAGTGGGGCATCGATCCCGCTCAGATCGGATTCCTCGGGTTCTCCGCGGGCGGGCACCTCGTGACAAGCCTGTGCGTGAACTGGAATTCGGACTCGTACACGAAGATCGACAAGGTCGACGAAACATCCAGCCGGCCTGACTTCGGCATCCCCATCTACCCCGCTTACCTGACGGACCCGGTGAAGTCGGACAACGTCGATCGGTTCTGCGCGGACGGCCTCGACGTGAAAGAGACTCCGCCGATGTTCCTGGCGATTGCCAGGGACGATGTCTTTGCCCAGGGGATGCTCAATTTCTACTTCCCGATTCAGAAGGCGAGAGTCCCCGTCGAGATTCATATTTTCGGCTCCGGAGGCCACGGCGGCGGAAACGATCCGGGATCGTACCCGTGTTCGGAATGGACGAAGGCGTGCTGGAAGTGGCTTGACCATCTTGCGGAGAAGTAATCTCACACGAAGGCACAAAGACACGACTTTGCGCTGCGGCACTCTGCCGCTTTGTCTCTTCGTGTGAGGTCTGCCAGTTCCAGCAGGAGTGGGTAACCAGACGCGATCGGAAAGGCCGGGAACTCATCACAGTGCGTCACAGGGCATCTATCGGTCTTTCCAGTAGCCGGGCGAACGCCTCACGTGAGCAACGGCAACAATGAGAACGGTTTGCTCGTCGATCACCGAGTAGATCAGCAGGTACGGGAACCGCCTCAGTCGGATCCACCGGTGCTGCTGTTCGCTGTCGTAGAAACCGCAGCGAGCGGGGTTGCGGGCAATCATTTCAACGCCCCGATCGACTTCCGCCCTGAAGTCGTCCGCGAGGTCCGGTGAGGCCTCACGCGAGTACCATCGCCGAACGTCTCGATATTCGGCCGCGGCCTGCTGATCGAAAATGACGTCCGGAGCGTCATCCATCCTGTTTCAGCTCCGGCCAGGGCACGCCGGTCGAACGATCCCGTTCGAATACGTCGCGTCGTCGTTTCAGCTCCGAGAGCCATTCCTCACCAGAGACGCCGCTCACATCCGGGCTGACAGTTGCGAGCAATTCGGTTGCGAGTTCCAACCGGTCACTCTCAGGAAGAGCAAGCACAGCGGAACGAAGGTCAAGAGGCAGGCTCACGTCAAAGCTCCTTTCGAACGGCATAAGCGATTGGCACTGTACCGAAAATATTCTATTCCTGGAGGAATTCGGGCTTTGTCGACCGGGTCATAATTCACAGTCATTCTGAGTCATCCAGTTCGAAGCAACGAAGATGAAGGCGATGAGTCACGCAGTTTTCCCAGCATCCAGAATGCTGCATGAAAAGCAATCGAAAACCGCTCGACGACACGCTCATCCAGCTTCAGTAGCTACGTCTTCCCGAGAGGCTTAGACTGCCCGTAATCGGGCGAATTTCGCTTACCACTCGGCAGAACCCGCTGTTTTGCCGCTTTTCGAGTTAAGCCAACGCCCGGATTCCAGTTCGCCCCGAACCTCGACCGACATTGCTGATTCCAATCAGGAATCGGCCCCACTCCAACTCACGAAACCGGCATGGCTGACTCAACCCGCAACACGCTGTTGAACCTGCTTGACGATCGCATTCTGCTGCTCGATGGCTCGATGGGAGCGCTCATCATGCAGCAGGGGCCGACCGAGGAGACGTATCGCGGCAAGCGGTTTGCCGGGCACCCGGTCGATCTGAAAAACGCGACCGACGTGCTGTGTCTGACGCAGCCGGGAATGATCACCGACATCCACCGGCGGTACCTGGAGGCCGGGTCGGACATCATTGAGACAAACACGTTCAACGCGAATGTCGTCTCGATGGAGGAGTTCCAGATCGCGGAGCTGACCTACGAGATCAACAAGGTTGCGGCGCAACTGGCGAAGCGGGCGACCGAAGAATTCTCGACGCCGGGCAGGCCGCGATTCGTCGCCGGCTCGATCGGGCCCACCAAGGTGCAGCTCTCACTGAACCCCGATGAACCCGGCGTCCGGCCGACGACGTTTGACGACATGGTCGCTTCGTACACCGAGCAGGTCCGCGGTCTCATCGACGGCGGTGCCGACATTCTGCTGCCGGAAACGTCGTTCGATACGCTCAACATGAAGGCGTGCCTGTTTGCTATCGCGACGTATTTCGAAGAACACAACGTCGAAGTGCCGGTCATGGTCTCCGGCACGATCTTCGACGGAGGGCGATCGCTGACCGCTCAAAGCATCGAAGCGTTTTACACGTCGCTCGCCCACTTCCCGATGCTCAGCATCGGCCTGAACTGTGCGCTCGGGCCGGCTCAGATGCGGCCTTATGTCGAGGCACTCTCCGGCCTGGCCGGCTGCCACATCAGTTGTTACCCCAACGCGGGCATGCCGGACGGAATGGGCGGGTTCGATTCGTCCGCCGAGGAAGTCGCCGCGAGTATTCGAGACTTTGCCGCGAACGGATGGGTCAGCATCGTCGGCGGCTGCTGCGGAACCTCGCCCGAATATATCCGGCAGATTCGCGACGCGGTCAAGGACCTCAAGCCGCGAAAAGTTCCGGCCTCGTCAGGTTACTCGAACTACAGCGGCCTCAACCGTCTGGAGATTCGTCCCGAGACCACTTTCATCATGGTCGGCGAGCGGACAAACGTGACGGGCTCTCGCAAATTCGCGCGCCTCATCAAAGAAGAAAATTACGACGAGGCACTGAGCATCGCCCGCGGTCAGGTCGAGGGCGGAGCGAACATCGTCGACGTCAACATGGACGAAGGCCTGCTCGACAGCGAAGCGTGCATGCAGAAGTTCCTGTACCTGCTGAGCGACAACGACGAACCCGACGTGTCGACTCCGATTATGGTCGACAGCTCAAAATGGAGCGTCATCGAAGCTGGGCTGAAATGTCTGCAGGGCAAAGGCATCGTCAACTCGATCAGCATGAAAGAAGGCGAGGAGCAGTTCCTCAAACAGGCACGAACGATCCGCAAATACGGAGCGGCCGTCGTCGTGATGGCCTTCGACGAGGAAGGCCAGGCCGTCGACTGTGATCGCAAAGTCGAGATCTGCAAGAGGGCGTATCGGTTGCTCACCGGGCTGCCGACGCTCGAACCGGATGGAGCCCAGAGCCCAGAGTCCAGAGCTCAGAGTGACAGCGTATCCACTCTCAACTCTCAACCCTCAACTCTCAACTTCCCTCCCGAAGACATCATCTTCGACCCGAATATCCTCACCGTGGGAACGGGCATGGATGAGCACGCGAACTACGCCGTCGAGTTCATCGAAGCCGTCCGCCGGATCAAAGCAGAGTGTCCCGGAGCCAAAACCTCGGGCGGAGTCAGCAATGTTTCCTTCTCGTTCCGCGGCAACGACGTCGTGCGGGAAGCCATCAATGCGGCGTTCCTGTATCACGCGATCAAAGCCGGCCTCGACATGGGCATCGTCAATGCCGGCCAGCTTGAGGTCTACGACGAGATCGACAAAGAACTGCTCGAGTACGTCGAGGACGTGCTGCTCAACCGGCGGCCGGACGCGACCGAGCGGCTCGTCGATTATTCTGAAAAAGTCAAAACCAGGGGATCAGAACAGAGCGAAGCGAAGATCGCCGAGTGGCGAAACGGCACGGTCGAAGCACGCCTCGCCCACGCCATTCTGAAAGGCATCACCGATCACATTGACGAGGACACCGAAGAGGCTCGCCTGAAATACGGTCGGCCGCTCGAGGTCATTCAGGGGCCGCTGATGGCGGGGATGTCCGTCGTCGGCGAACTGTTCGGGGCCGGCAAGATGTTCCTGCCGCAGGTCGTCAAAAGTGCCCGCGTCATGAAAAAGTCCGTTGCCTGGCTGACGCCATTCATGGAGGCGGAAAAGGCCGAGCAGGGCGGATCGACTTCGCGAGGCACGATCGTCATGGCAACGGTCAAGGGCGATGTCCACGACATCGGCAAGAACATTGTTGGAGTCGTGTTGCGCTGCAACAACTTCGAAGTGATCGATCTGGGAGTCATGGTCCCGTCCGAAAAAATCCTGCAGACAGCGATTGACGCGAAAGCGGATCTCATCGGGCTCAGCGGACTCATCACACCATCTCTGGACGAGATGGTTCACTGCGCGAGAGAACTCAAACGCCGCGGCTTCAAACTACCACTGCTGATCGGCGGCGCGACAACCAGCGCGAAGCACACTGCTGTGAAGATTGCTCCCGGCTACGACGAACCGGTCGTCCACGTTGGCGACGCTTCGCTGTCGGTGCCCGTCGTCGAGAATCTGCTCGATGCCGACCGGAAGCCGTACTTCGTTACGAAGAACCTGGCCGAGCAGGACCGCGACCGAAAAATGTTCGCGGACCGCCAGCAGAAAGCACTGACTCCCTACGCCGAGGCTCTCTCGCGCCGCTTCGCGACGGACTGGGGAACGGTCGACATCCCGACGCCGTCGTTCACCGGCGTACGGACGATCGAGGATCACCCGCTCGAAGAACTTGTGTCGTACATTGACTGGTCGCCGTTCTTCCAGACCTGGGAACTGCGAGGCAAGTACCCGGCAATCTTTGAGGACGAAATCGTCGGCGAGGAAGCTCGACGGTTGTTCGACGACGCGAGAAAACTGCTCGACGAGATCGTTGAGAAGAAACTGCTGCGGGCAAAAGCCGTCTTCGGTTTCTGGCCCGCGAATTCTGAAGGAGACGACATTATTGTGTGGCGGAACTCTGAGGTAGCGGAGCGGCGCAAGCCGCCCGGTGAATCGCAGCCTGGCGACGGGCGCGAGGAAGTCTGCCGGTTCCCCTCGCTCAGGCAGCAGTGGGAGCGACCGGGCCAATCTGATTTCCGATCGCTCGCTGACTTCGTCGCTCCAGTCGACTCGGGCCGAGCGGACTACATCGGTGCCTTCGCTGTGACAACGGGAATCGGCTGCGACGAACTCGTCGCGCGGTTTGAGAAAGAGCACGACGACTACCAGTCGATCATGGCCAAAGCCCTCGCCGATCGACTGGCCGAGGCGTTTGCCGAGCACCTCCACAAGATTGCGCGTGACGAGTGGGGCTACGGCAAAGAGGAAGGCCTCTCGACCAACGATCTCATCAAGGAAAAATACCGAGGCATCCGTCCGGCATTCGGCTATCCCGCGTGCCCCGACCACACCGAAAAGCGAACTCTGTTCGAGCTGCTCGACGCGACCCACCAGACGGGCATCGAACTGACCGAGTCCTTTGCGATGCTTCCTGCCGCTTCGGTCAGCGGACTTTACTTCGCGCATCCGAAGTCGAAGTATTTTTCAGTGGACCGGATCGCGAAGGACCAGGTCAAAGACCTTGCCCGCCGCAAAGGCATGAGTGTTCCCGAAGTCGAGCGCTGGCTGAGTCCAAACCTCGGGTACGACCCGTCTTGAGCCTCTGACAGCCCGTTGAAAAGTCGAATCGATTTAGCGGCGCGGCGCGAGCCGCCCGGTTTTGCATTGGAAAACGCGAGCAAACCGGACGGCTTACGCCGTGCCGCGACTTTTTCAGCGAGACTTGATTCGCATGTGGCAGGGTCTCACCCTGTGGCCAGTGAGGCGTCCCATCCTCTTTCGGCAGGAGAGCAGAATGTCCGTGCTCAGATTTCGCTCCGGAGTGTTTTGTGTTTTCGCTGGACTCTGCCTGGCGGGCTCGCCGGCATTCTCCGAGGACGCCCCGCCCGAAGACGGCTTCGTGCCGATGTTCAACGGCGAGGATTTTTCGGGTTGGCAGTTCGATCAGAAATGGGCACTTCCAGATCCTGCTCCGGAAAACTGGAGCGTGGCGGACGGGGTGATCCGACTGTCCGGCGGCGGTCGGCCCAACCTCGGCTCACAATGGGATTACCAGGATTTTGACATGCGGTTCCAGTGGCGGGCTCTGCGGGAAAAATACAACAGCGGCTTTTACATCCGCAGTAATCGCAAAGTCGGCAACAACCAGATCAACCTCGCCAAAGGTGCTGAGGGGAACTTCTTTGGCGGCAAGATGACCGGCGGCAAACCGGTGCCGGAACTGCAGAAGCCGGCCATGGAATGGAACGACTGGCGGGTCCGGGTTGAGGGCGACAGAGTAAAATTCTGGTGCAATGGCGAGCTCGCATGGGAAGGCACCGAGTTCGCGTCGAAGAGCGGACACATCGGTCTTCAGGCTGAGGGAGCGCCCCTGGAGTTTCGGCGTTTTCGCATCCAGGAGCTCAACAGTGAGTCACTCAGCGTGCCGTCGAAGTGGCCAGGCACCAAAGACGAGCACTGGCTGAAATCGAATTACGGACTCCTCTTCAAACCGGATGGCCTCGCTCGGGTCAAACCCGAAAGCCGTTACGAAAACTACGTCCTGCGACTGGAGTGGAGGACCGACGGTAACGGTGCGGAGATCGGAGTCGTCCATCAGGCACGGCTGACAACAGTCCGGCTGAACGACTCCGGCGGGGAGTTCATCGAGGGGCAGCCGGCAAAGTCCGTCGACAACCTGCCCGGTCAGTGGAACTACCTGCAACTGACTCTGACGGCCGGCAAACTGTCGGTGTGGCAAAACGGGGTGGACGTCGTCAAAGAGTTTGACACGAGCAACGGCCAGGCCGTCGACGGCGGGTTCCTGATCATCCGAGCTTCCGAACCCGGAATGCAGTTTCGAAACCTGCGGATTAAAGCGGCGGCTCAGTAGGTCGAGCAGCCCGTTGAAAATTCGAATCGATTTGAATCGAGTTAGCGGAGCGGCGCGAACCGCCCGGTTTTCACGGGGCTGGTTTCGTTTTCGAGCCACCCAGACCGCACGGCTTGTGCCGTGCCGCGACTTTTCATCGGGCTGCTAATGCTCTGTCAGGGCTGAAAAGTGGGGTAAGCATCCTGCTTGCCAGATGTTCTGTGAGCGAACATCGCAAGCTGGAAGCTTACGCCACTGAAACTGCGCCCCGTAAATTCCGCTTTGACGAAATACCAGGCAAACCCTTACCTCGTGTCCCGCCCTTTGCCGGCCGTCAGCTCGATCCGGTCGAGGAATTTGACGTTCGCGCAGCCATCCAGCTCGGCGGTTTTGCACTCGGCCGCGTTTGGGATGAGGAAGCGAAACGGCCCGCCGGCTTTTGTGTCGAGCGGCTCGCCGTTGATCTCGTAAATGAGGATGCCGACATCGCGAGCGGCGTCGAGCGGGAGGCTTGCTGCGAAGTCGTCGGCCGAGGCGTGGAGGGTGACGTGCGTTGCCGACGCGCCCGGCTGAACTCGTTTTAGAAGAGCGTTCAGCCGGACAGCCTTACCCTGGCGTCGGTCTTCGACCTGGCTGACATCATCGATGCGGTCTTCGTCCAGGAATGCGGACAGGTCGGCGCGGGACAGCGCGACCGGGACGGCGACTTCTCCGTCAATTGTGAGTGGCGTTTCAGGATTCATCGTTGCTGCTCTTTGTCGTGAGTCATACGGGGTTGGTTCCAGTCGGCCACTCCTGCAGCACGGCCGGTGAGAATTGGTCCTACCTTTTTGCCGCCTTCACTTTCTGCATGAGCCAGGCGAGGCCGTGTTCGGCCAGGCACGATTCCAGGGCGGAGACGACTTCGGTCATCGACTGGTAACGGTCGCCCGGTTGCTTGGCGACCATCTTGCGGAAGACGGTTCCCAGTGACGTCGGGACGTCTTTTCGGGCGGCGGTCAGCGACGGGATCGGGGCCTCGCGGTGGGCAACGAGGACCTCCATGACGGTCTCGCCCGGGTAGGGTTTCTCACCGGTCAGCAGGAAAAACAACGTACAGCCCAGGCTGTAAATGTCAGCTCGCCCATCGGCTTTTTTCGGGTTGAGAGCCTGCTCGGGGGCCATAAAGTCGACTGTGCCCATGATCGAGCCGGTCTTGGTGATCTGCGTCTGAGTCTGCTCGCCCGGACCGATGTCGCCGACAATCCGCGCGAGGCCCATGTCGAGGACCCGAATCTCGCCGGTGCGCGAGAGCAGCAGATTCGACGGCTTGATGTCGCGATGAATGACCTGTTCGGCGTGCGAGTAGATCAGTCCTCTGGCCGCCCGAGTGATGCAGTCGACGGCGGTCTGGACGGGCAGTTGTTCGTTGTTGCGGACGAGCGACGCCAGGTCGTGGCCGTCGACAAATTCCATGACCAGAAACTGATGCCCGGCCTGCTCGCCACTTCCCAGCGTTGCGACAATGTTCGGGTGTTTCAGACGGCTGGCGGTTTCGATTTCTCGTTTGAAACGCCGGACCGCCGATTCGTCACTGGCCGACTGCGGGTTGAGCAGCTTGACGGCGACAATCTTTGCCGTCTGCCGATGGCGTGCTTTGTAGACTCGCCCCATGCCGCCCTCGCCGATGTGCTCGAGGATGACGTACTCGCCGATCGCCAGTTCGCCGTCCTCGCTGCCGCACAACACGCGAGTCTGCCAGTCGGTCAGCATCCGCTTCTCGACAAGTTCCTGTGCGAACCGTCGGGCGTCGGCATCGCGGTCGACATTGTCGACATTGATCGTCGCGGAGACTTCATTGAGTTGTCCCTCAGACAGAATTCCCGACTTGCTGAGCCGGTCGAGAAATTCGGAAACGGGGACGTCCTGTTGTCGATTCACGATGGTACCACGCGGAAGGTAGCTGTCTCGGCTGAGGTCGGCTCATGGCAGATGGACGCGACACTTTTCGGTCTCGCATCGAATGGCAGCGGCAGCATAAACGCATCACGCAGGCAAATGTACTTTTGAAATTCGCCAGCCGCGGTCGGCCGCAGAATTTTGGCGGATGGCGAATGCGACTACTGCTCCACCTTGCCGGCAAAGACGTCTGCCTCGAAGTCGGCGTGGAGCCTCCGGAGCCGCTCGACAATCCCGGGCTTCTCTTTCGAATAGTCTTTCTGTTCGGGCTTTTCGTCGGCGAGGTTGACCAGCTCAAATTGGCCGTCCGCTCCGACTTCATTGTTGTGCTGAATCAGCTTCCAGTCGCCCTCTCGAACGGACCACCGCTGCTGCCACTGAAAATGCAGGACTTCGTGTTTCGATTTTGCTTCCGGCGAGATGAAAATCGGGACGATGGTGTGGCCGTCGAATTTCACGTTCGGTTTCGGGAGACCGCAAATCTCAAGCAGCGTCGGATACCAGTCCATGATTGTGATCGTCTGGTCGCGGACAGCTCCTGAGGGAAGCTTGCCGGGCCAGCTGATGATTGCCGGAGTCCGGACGCCGCCTTCCAGAAACGTGCCTTTGTGGCCGATCCATTTGCCAGTGTTTCCGCCGCCACCGTTGGCTCCGTAGTTGTGGCCTTTCGGATAGCCGCTGCTGTGGCTGTCCGTTTTGATTTTGTAGTCCTCCGCCGAGTGACCGTTGTCACTCACGAAGAGGACGATGGTGTCGTCCCGCAGGCCAGTCTGGTCAAGTTTTTTCAGGATTTTCCCGATGTATTCGTCGGTCGTCGTGACAAAGGCTCCGTAGGATCGGCGAGGCTCCTCGACGCCCTCGTACATCTTGAGGTGCCGCTCAAAAGCCTGCTCGGGATAGTGAGGAATGTTGAAGGCGGTGTAGAGGAAGAAGGATTCGTCGTTGCCGTTTCTTGCCTGGTCGTCGAGAAAACTGAGCGAGCGGTCGACCATCAGGTCCGGAAAAAACGCGTCCGAATGAAAGACCTCGGTCGTGCCCTCGAACAGATCGTGAAAACCGTCGCCGTGAAGGAAGAAGTGCGTGTGGTTGTCGATGAAACCGTCGCGGATGCCAAAGAACTGATCGAAGCCCTGGCACTTCGGGCCGACGTCCTGGTGGGCTCCCAGGTGCCACTTGCCGTAGTGAGCGGTCTTGTAGCCGGATTCTCGCAGTGCCTCTGCCAGAGTGACTTCTTCGAGGGCCATGAATGTGCCCTCGGCAGTCATGTTCCGCTGGCACCAGGAATTTACGCCACTCCGCTGAGGATGCCGCCCGGTCATCAGTGCCGCCCGCGACGGGCAGCAGACCGTGTGAGCGTACGCTGCCTTAAACCTCACCCCGTCCATTGCCAGGCCGTCTATGTGAGGCGTGTGCAGATCAGTCGACCCGTAACACCCGGCATCGAGCGTTCCCTGGTCATCGGTAAACAGGATGACAATGTTGGGTTTATCGGCGCCCCCGACGACGGTGGACGCAGCCAGGAGAATCAGCAGAGATGTGAGGCGAAACATCGGGAATTTCCGTTTGAGGTCGTTGTTTTTACGGGGGACGCTCCGTCGCGATCGGAGACGGGGACGGGCCCAGGACCGCCACAATTCTGCTCCAAAATGCTCGACGCCGCACATCTGACCGAAGCCCAGTTTCAAACCCGCCAGAGCAATCGGACTTCAGCAACCGCACATCCAATCACGATAACCTGTCCGTCTGGACCCGCTAAAGCGACCTCGCGAGGTAGAACCATCCATGTACTGCCTGTTTCGACCGACCTGCCTGCATCAGGCACAAAAGTTTCCGAAAGAAGGCAGACGGGTTCGTTGACACTCAAACCTGGCACACATAAACTCCTCGCTTCCCCTCACCAAGGGTGTGAGGGCCGACTGCGTAAAGGGCACGTAAGGTATGTCACAGGACCGAATTCGGATCAGGATGGAAGCGTATGATCACGCCATCCTGGATACCTCTGCGACGGATATTGTGAATACAGCCAAGCGAACTGGTGCGGATGTTCGGGGCCCTGTCCCGCTTCCGACTCGGATCGAACGGTATACCGTGCTTCGTAGTCCGCATATTGATAAGAAGTCCCGTGAGCAGTTTGAAATTCGAACTCACAAGCGGCTGATTGAGATTGTGGAACCGACTCCGAAGACGATCGACGCTCTGAACAAGCTGTCGCTCCCGGCTGGGGTAGATGTGAAGATTCGGGCAGGAGCCCGCTGAGGCAGCCTCTTTGGGCTGGAGTGTCGCCAAAGGCCATTTGGCTCTGGCATCGGTCTTAGTGGGTTTTTACTGAGACTGAACGGTCGCCAGAGTGCGGCATGAAACAATAAGTTGCTCACGCTGAGAGTTTCTTCTCTCTTCGCTGCAGCGTTGCGGGCTTGGGCTGGAACTGCGGCCTTGGTTCGGTGGAAATTCGCGATGTTGCTCCTGGGCAACCTCTCCAGAAAGACTTTCAGATGCACAATACCATTCTTGCCACAAAGATTGGCATGACACAGGTGTATGTCGAGGACGGTTCGATCAGTCCTGTGACGGTGCTGGAGGTTGGGCCGTGTACGGTCGATCTGATTCGGACCATCGAGACCGACAAGTACGACGCCGTGAAAATGTCACTGACTCGGGGCGGAAAAGTTGTCGCCTCTCGTGAGTCCCGCATTGAGCCGAATGACTCTTATGAGTCTGGCCAGACTCTTGACGCCCCCTTTATTGAGATTGGCGGCAAGGTCGATGTGATTGGCACCAGCAAAGGGCGTGGATTTGCCGGAGTGATGAAGCGGCACAATTTTCACGGCCAGCGAGCGAGCCATGGTGTTAAGAAAACTCACCGTCAAGCTGGTTCGACCGGCATGAGTGCTGATCCTGGCCGCGTGATTAAAGGGACCCGAATGTCGGGTCGGTACGGTAATTCTCAAGTAACCGTGCGAAACTTGAAAGTGATCCAGTTCGACGCCGACTCCGGGGTGCTCGCAGTCAGGGGGGCAGTGCCAGGCCCAAACGGTGGGCTGGTTGTCGTTCGCTCAGCTGTCGAGCCATGATGCGTTGAATTCAGTTGTTGGCGTTCTCTTTTGTTTGTTTTTCGAATGTTTGTCTGAGGTTGGATCGATGGCCCAGCTTGCTCAATTAAACTCGAATATGGCCGAGGCAGGCACTGTCGAGTTTGATGAAACAGCGCTTGCTCCAAAAGTGACCAAGCAGTTGGTGCATGACGCCTGTGTCATGTACCACGCGAATCGCCGCGTCGGGACAGTTCGGACAAAAAGCCGCGCAGAAGTTCGAGGGTCGACCCAGAAGCTATTCCGGCAGAAGGGGACTGGCCGAGCTCGTCAGGGTTCTCGTGTCCAGCCGGTTCGTCGTGGCGGTGGCCATGCATTTGCCAAGCGGCCGAAAGACTGGAGCTATCGCCTTCCTCGAAAGGCGTTAAAAGTGGCCACTCGGATGGCCATGAGAATGAAAATTGAGGCGGGCGAAGTTCGAGTTCTGGAAGGGTTTAATCTTCCAGAACCAAAAACACGACACGTTGCTGCAGCACTGAAGGCTGCCGGCTGCTCGGGTCAGAGTTGCCTGTTTGTGACCGAGGAGATTAACCGGGAGCTCGTTCGAGCAGCTCGGAACATTCCTCGTGTTTCGGTGCTTCCGCGATGTGATCTGAATGCGGACATCATTCTTCGGCATCGTCAGGTGCTTCTGTTTAAGGATGCAGTGGATGGGTTGCTGGGTTAGCCCTGGCTGCTCAGTGGTCGATCAAATCGGCAGGTTTTGAATATGTCAGAAGTAGAAGCAAAAGCAGTGCAGGTCCTGAAAGGGATCCGACTAACGGAGAAGACTGCGTTCCTCGCTGAGGCGAAGAATGTGTACGCCTTTGACGTACCCTTGACGGCAACGAAGCCGGAGATAAAGGCCGCTGTTGAACTGGCCTTTGGTGTTCGAGTTGTGAGGGTGAACACTCAAACGCGTGTGGGACAGCCGCGGCGTTTTAAAATGCAGTACAGCTACACGAGGGACAAGAAGCAGGCCCTCGTCAAGCTGCACGAAGAAGATCGAATTTCTCTCTACTGATGAGAATGCAGCCCTTGAAGGCTGTGGGGAAATATCGTGGGTATCCGACATTACAAACCGACAAGTGCCGGGCGTCGAGACGCTTCTGTCAGTACGTTCGAAGAATTGACAGCAAAGGGCAACAAGCCTGAAAAGTCACTTCTGAAGCGTCGCAAGAAGCGTGGCGGTCGCAATAATCAAGGTAAAATTACCATACGTCATCGAGGCGGTGGGCACAAGCAGATGTACCGTCTCGTCGATTTTAAACGGCGTGAGGATGGTGTTGAAGGTGTCGTTAAAGCGATCGAGTACGACCCCTGTCGGTCAGCTCGTGTTGCTCTGATTTTCTACACCAATGGCAGGAAAGCCTATATTATTGCGCCGGAAGGCCTTGAAGTTGGGCAGCGAATTAAAAGTGGCGACGAGGATGTTGAGCCAAAGGTTGGCAATTCAATGCCGCTTGCGAAGATTCCACTCGGGTCAGTGATACACAATATTGAAATGCAGCCTGGTAAGGGTGCTCAAATGTGCCGGAGTGCTGGTGCTCGGGCGGTTCTGAACGCCCGTGAGCAGCGTTGGGCTCAAGTCACACTTCCGTCAGGCGAAGTTCGGCGTATCCCAGTGGGCTGTCGAGCGACGATCGGCGAGGTCGGCAACTCGGATCACCAGAACGTTGTTCTGGGAAAAGCAGGCCGTATGCGTTGGTTGGGGCGGCGTCCTCATGTGCGTGGAACGGCAATGAATCCTGTTGCTCATCCGATGGGCGGCGGAGAAGGTCGCTCTGGTGGCGGTCGCCACCCCTGTAGTCCGACCGGCAAACCGGCTAAAGGTGGGAAGACTCGGAAACAGAAGAAGGCGTCAACGAAGGCGATCGTGCGGCGTCGCAAGAGTCGTCGAAACGGTCAATTGAAATAGGTTGAGGGTTGAGCTATGTCACGGTCGCTGAAAAAGGGCCCATTCGTTGATGAGAAGCTGCTGAAAAAGATTGACGCGCAAGCGACATCTAAGCAGCCGATTAAGACATGGGCTCGACGATCGACGATCGCTCCAGAGTTCATCGGTCACACGTTTCTCGTTCACAACGGCAAGGTATTTATCAGTGTCTACGTGACGGAAGAAATGGTGGGCCATAAGCTCGGTGAGTTTTCACCGACGCGGCTTTTCCGCGGACATGGAGCTCGAGGAAAACGTTAAGGGACGCGCGTGAACGCGAGTTCTGTAAACCGCCTGATGGGTGGTATAGATACAAAGGTGTGACAATGGCGCTTGTACGAAGCGAGCATCGACACGCGAGGATTGCCTGCACGAAGGTGAATCGTCTGCTTCCAGTCATTCGTGGCAAAGAAGTCGGCGAAAGTCTGGAGCTGCTGAAGGCATTTCCAAACCGTGCGGCGCGGATGGTTGAGGCTGTGATTCAAACAGCAGCAGCTAATGCGGCGAACGCTGGCGTTCGCAATGTCGAGAAACTGAAGATTGTTGAGGCAGTCGCCAACGGCGGCCCGATGTTTAAGCGGATTCGTCCTCGAGCGCGAGGCATGGCTTTTCTTGAACGGCATCGGTCGTCTCACATTCGAATCGGAATTGACGCACCGGAACTTTGATTCACTCGACACTCGCGGTGAGTGAAAACGCCGCTGTCTGGAGCAGGATATGGGACAAAAGGTAAACCCTACTGGGTTTCGGATCGGGATTACCGAACCATGGCGGAGCCGGTGGTATGCGCCGAAACGCTACTATGGCGAGCTGCTGGTTGAGGATCAGAAGATTCGCAACTTCATTCATAAGAAGTATCAGTTTGCGGGTATTCCGCGGGTTGAGATTGAGCGAACGACAAATCAGGTGACTGTTCACCTTCACACCTCGCGACCGGGAATCATCATCGGCCGCAAGGGACAGGAAGTTGATCGGTTGAAAATGGAACTCGAGGATTTGACTGGTCGGCACATCGACCTGAAGATCGTCGAGGTTAACCAGCCAAACCGGAATGCGGCACTCGTCGCTCAGGATATCGCTCAGCAGTTGGCCAAACGCGGTTCGTTTCGGCGAACAATTAAGCGGTCACTGGAACAAGTGATGGAGGCCGGCGTTTACGGAATTAAGGTACAGGTTTCCGGGCGACTCGGCGGTGCCGAAATGTCACGGACGGAGAAAGCCAACAAGGGTTCTGTCCCGCTATCCACTTTGCGGCGAAATATTGATTACGGTTTCGCTATCTCGAAGACGAAAGTCGGAGTGATCGGAGTGAAGGTGTGGATCGACTTGGGTGACTATAGCGAGGAGAATTCTGATGGCGCTGATGCCTCGAAGAGTCAAGCATCGAAAAAGCCAAAGAGGTCGTATAAAAGGTAATGCGACTCGCGGTCACCGGGTGTCTTTCGGTGAGTGGGGTCTGCAGTCTGTCGAAGCCGGATATATTTCGGCTCAGACGATTGAAGCGTGCCGAATTGCGATCATGCAGTACATTCGTGGCGAGGGAAGACTCTACATTCGGGTTTTTCCGCACAGGTCAGTCACTGCACGTCCGCTCGAAACTCGGATGGGTAAGGGCAAGGGTGAGCCTGATCATTGGGTCGCGGTTGTCAAACCTGGCACGATTATGTTTGAAATTTCTGGAGTTGGGCGTGATGCAGCTCAGGAGTGTTTTGCTCGAGTTGCTCACAAACTGCCGGTGCGTGTACGGTTGACCGCTCGGCCTCCAGGAACTTAATTGGAACTCGTTCTTTCGGAACGGATCATGAATAAAGCCAGTGAACTCCGGGAAATGACAGCCGAGCAACTTCGGCATGAATTGACCGAAACACAAAAAGAACTTCTCGATCGCACTGTGCGGTCATCGGCGTCGCAGGACGAAGGTGGACCGAGCAAGTCAGCTCTTCGACGCCGCGTGGCTCGGATTTTGACTATCCTGCGAGAGAAGGAACCGGTTGAGCCAACGGCCTGATCGGGAATTCAAGAAAAAACGAAAACTAAATCGTGATCTTCAAGTTCAAAACTGAAGCAGAGGGTTGAGCATTGAAACGGCGACTGATCGGCATCGTGACCAGCGCGAAGGCGTCTAAGACGCTACGCGTTGAGGTAGAGAGAAAGGTCAGGCACCCTCTTTATCAGAAGTACATACGACAGCGCACAGTGTGCTACGCGCATGATGATAAAGAGCAGGCGAACGAGGATGATCGCGTCGAAATTATCGAATGCCGGCCGCATTCAAAATTGAAGCGGTGGGAACTTGTTCGTGTGCTGCCGCGGCATTGATTGATCCAGTGACAAGGCCGTAATTGCGGTTTTGGAGATTTTAAGATGATTCAGATGCAGACAGTACTCGACGTCGCTGACAACAGTGGCGCCAAAGTCGCGCGGTGCATTAAGGTGCTTGGCGGCACGGGGCGGCGTTGCGCCGGGCTCGGAGATACTGTCGTACTAAGTGTCATAAAGACTGTGCCGGGGGGAGCGATCAAAAAGGGGACGGTCGTTCGTGGAGTGATCGTCCGATGCCGAAAGGCAACTCGCAGGCCCGATGGCTCGTATGTGAAGTTTGATCGAAACGCCGTCGTGATCCTCGATGGTGAAGGGAACCCGAGAGGAACGCGAATTTTCGGCGCCGTTGCACGAGAACTTCGTGACCGGAGGTTCATGCGAATTATCAGTCTGGCAAGTGAAGTAGTCTGATTTGATTTGTTGAGGCCCACCTAGAGGCCAACGGGATATTGAGAGAGCCATGGCACGACTTCATGATAAATACCGCGATGAGACGGTTCCCGCCTTACAGCAGGAACTGGGATTGAGGAATCCGATGCAGGTGCCTCGCATCGAGCGTGTTGTGGTCAGCATGGGTGTGACGAATGCTCATCTTGATCGCAAGAAGCTCGAGGAAGCATTCGGCCATCTTCAGACGATTACAGGACAGAAGCCGAAGATCACCCGGGCTAAGCGATCCGTCGCAGCATTCCGGTTGCGGGAAGGTTCCGAAATTGGCTGTTGCGTTACACTTCGCCGTGCAAGGATGTACGAGTTTATCGATCGACTGGTTTCAATCGCGCTGCCGCGTGTCCGGGATTTTCGAGGTCTTAACCCGAAAGCCTTCGATGGGCACGGGAACTTCAGTATGGGGCTGACGGAGCAGCTCGTGTTTCCTGAGATTAATGCAGACAAAGCTCATAATGTTCAAGGGATGAACATCGCCGTCGTGACCACAGCCGTTTCGGATGCGGACGGCGTAGCGTTGCTGAAAGCGATCGGTTTTCCGTTTCAGAAGGCTGACGAGAAATAGCCGCGGCGCGAGCCGCCGTGAACTTGAGATTTACCAATTTCCTAGTGGAGCGTTTAAACCGTGGCCAGTAAGTCGAAGATTGCCAAGGCAAAACGCACTCCGAAGTTCAAGAGTCGAATTGAACGTCGGTGTGAACTGTGCGGTCGGCCTCGCGCCGTCTACCGCAAATTTCGAATCTGCCGCATTTGTTTCCGGAAACTATGCCATGAAGGTGTGGTTCCGGGTGCTCGTAAGGCAAGTTGGTAGAACCGGAGTAGAATTATGCACAGTGATCCAATTGCCGACATGCTGACACGAATCCGGAACGCGGTTTCGATTGAGCGCCCGTTTGTCGACGTTCCATTTTCGAATACAAAGCTTGCAGTCGCTGGGGCTCTTCAACGCGAAGGATTCGTGTGGGATTCTGAAGTGATTGAAACGACACCATCGCGAACGCTGCGTGTCAACCTGAAATACGGTCCCAACGGAGAGCGGGTCATTAATCATATCCAGCGCGTCAGCAAACCTGGCCGACGTATTTATAAGGCCTGTGACGAATTGCGGAGTGTTCGACACGGAACCGGGATTACTGTTTTGACGACTCCAAAGGGCGTTTTGAGCAATCGTGAAGCACGCAAGGAGCATGTTGGTGGCGAGGTCATTGCCGAAGTCTGGTGATGCCCGGCTCGACTCAAACAGAGTTAATTGATCAAGAGACAGAACTATGTCGCGTATCGGAAAAAAGCCAATCCCCGTTGCGGATTCAGTCACCGTGACGGTGAGTGGTCAGAACGTAACGGTCAAGGGGCCGCACGGTGAATTATCGTGGTCAGCCCCTCAGGGAATTTCTGTTAGTCACGACACAGAAGCAAAGCAGGTTGTGGTATCCAGAAGCGGTGACGATGGTCAGTCACGGGCATTTCATGGACTTTCCCGGGCGCTGATCGGGAACATGTTGTCCGGAGTGGTCACGCCATTCGAGAAGCGACTTGAAGTTCACGGTGTCGGATACCAGGCGACTTTGAACAATAGCACATTGTCACTCAACGTTGGTTATTCGCACTCTGTGGACCTGCCAGTGCCGTATGGTGTCGAGTGTGCGTTGCAGAGCCCAACCTTGATAATTGTCAGAAGTAGCGATAAGCAGGCCGCTGGGCAGTTCGCTGCTAACATTCGAGCCTCGCGTCCGCCAGAACCCTACAAGGGCAAGGGTGTGCGGTACCAGGGTGAGTATGTTCGCCGTAAGGCGGGCAAGGCTTTCGGATCAAAGTAGTCACGTCGACGCAGTACAACATCAGCTTTAGGCGGACTTAACAGGTAACGAGTGGTTGCGAACGGGTAGCGACATGGTAAATCGAAGCAGACAACTAAAGAAACGCCAAGGTCGAAGGACATTTCGTGTCCGAAATGGACTACGGCGGAATTCCACGCGAGCGCATCGGCTGTCGGTTTTTCGAAGCAATTCAAATATTTACGTTCAATTGATTAACGACGAAACCGGAAGCACAGTCTGTGCTGTTAACACTCTTCAGAGTGAGGTTGTCTCCGGAAATGGAAACAACGTTGAAGCTGCGAAAGCCGTCGGAAGAAAGATCGCCGAACTCGCTCTGGCGCATGGAGTCAACGAGGCGGCGTTCGATCGTGGATCATACCGTTACCATGGCCGTGTGGCGGCGGTTGCCGAAGCCGCTCGAGAGGCTGGCTTGGATCTTTAGGCCGCCGACAGGTGGATTTTTAAATCACTCGAAATGTGCCGGTGTCACCGGAAAGAGAAGCAATGCTCGAATCGTCAACTAAAGAATCAGCCGAACATGTTGTTCAGATCCGGCGATGCGCGTGCGTCGTAAAGGGTGGGCGTCGGTTTAGTTTTGCGGCTCTTGTAGTAGTTGGCGATCGCAATGGTCGAGTCGGCTGGGGCTACGGCAAGGCACCTGAAGTTCCTCAAGCTGTAGAAAAAGCCGTAAAGCAGGCCGAGAGAAAGATGGTTCACGTCAATCTGAAGCAGATTCAGCCTGGTGTGACCATTCCTCATGAGATTCGCGGCAGGTCGGGTGCGTCAAACGTGCTTCTTATACCTGCTCGACCGGGGACAGGGTTGATTTCCGGAGGTTGTGTCCGGGCAGTACTCGATGCAATTGGACTGACTGACATCCTTACTAAGAGCCAGGGATCAAACAATCCGCTGAATCTCGTGAAAGCGACCATTGAAGGGCTGACGCGGCTGCAGTCTCTGGAAGACGTACAGCGGTTGCGGGGTGTTAAGCTTTGATTTAATTCTGGAGCCGTTGGATCCAGTTGGGGATAGAGTCATGGTTAGTCTTGCTGATGTAAATCAAGGAATAAAAAAACATCGTCGTAAGCGACGTGTTGGGCGAGGGACCGGTAGTGGTCGTGGCAAGACGTCGTCGCGCGGACACAAAGGTGACGGGAGTCGAGCTGGTTTCAGTACACGTCGCGGCTATGAGGGTGGTCAGATGCCGCTCTTTCGACGAATTGCAAAACGAGGCTTTTCGAACGCAGCATTCGCTGACACGATCAAGGTGATCAATCTGGATCAGTTGGATGAGCAGTTTGCGAACGTTCAGGAAGTCACTCTTGATGAACTGCGTTCTGCGTTCTCACTTTCACGGAAAGTGAAAGTAAAGATCCTCGGTCGTGGCCAACTCACCAGCAAGCTGACGGTTCAGGCACACGCGTTTTCCGCATCTGCAGAAGAGGCAATCGGTAAGTCCGGTGGCACTGCAGTTCGGGCTTAGCCTCCGACAGGGATGTGAGGGATGATCGAGAAACTGATCCTGCTGTTCAAAATCCCCGAGTTGCGGCGTAAGCTGTTGCTCACGATTACGCTGCTTGCAGTGTACCGGATGGGGTTCTGGATCCCGCTGCCCTTCGTTGATCAGGGGGCAATGAAGGACCAGATCAAGCAGATGCAGGAAGGTGAAGACGGCGGGTTTGGCCAAGTGATGCAGATCGTTGCACTTTTCTCAGCATCACGGGTTGGAAACGCGACAATCTTCGGACTAGGGATCATGCCGTATATTTCGGCATCGATCATTTTCCAACTGCTCGGACAGGTCTACCCTCCACTTGAGGCACTCCAGAAAGAGGGAGAGTCGGGTCGCCGAAAAATTAATGAATATACTCGTTACGCGACGGTTGTTATCTGCCTGGTGCAGAGCTTTATGTGGATCAAAGGACTTGCCGGCGGCGCACTCCTTGGTACCGGGGTGATACTTGACGAGTACAACACATGGTATTGGTTCGTCATTGGCGCTTTCTGGATGACAACAGGCACCGTCGTACTGATGTGGATTGGAGAGCAGATTGATGCATACGGAATCGGCAACGGGATCAGCCTGCTGATCATGGCTGGCATCATTGCTCAAATGCCCGCAGGCGGCGCGATGATGTTCGAACCCGCGCTGCGGAACGGCGTTCGGATCGGGACCGAGACTGGTATCGAGAGGTTTTTGCTCCTTGGTGCAGTGTTCCTGGCCATTGTTGTCTGGGTCGTCCTTATCACCCAGGGGCAGCGACGAATTCCGATTCAAAGTGCGAAACATGTTCGAGGCCGTCGTCAGGTTGGCGGACAACGCCAGTTTCTTCCGCTGCGGATAAATCAGGCTGGTGTCATGCCGATCATTTTTGCGTCCAGCCTCTTGATGTTCCCATTTCTTGTGTTTCAGTGGCTTGAAGGAAACTTTGCGGACGTTCGGATCTGGAGTCTGCTGTCTTCTGCATTTGGTGGTGGTCGAGGTTTCGTCTACTCAATGTGCTATGTGGGTTTGATTTATTTCTTCTGTTACTTCTGGACGGCCATCACATTCAACCCTCAACAGATTGCAGACAATCTCAAAGACCATGGGAGCTTCATTCCTGGTTACCGCCCTGGAGCGCGAACATCGAATTACCTTGAACACGTCATGGTAAGAATCACTTACGTTGGTGCTGGATTTCTGTCACTTATCGCTATCATCCCGACGTTAATTTCAACAGCGATGGGCGTTAATCCCCTGGTTGCCAGCTTTTATGGTGGGACGGGATTGCTGATTGTCGTGTCAGTGGCGCTTGACTTAGTGCAAAAAATCGACAGCCACCTAATTACACGTAACTATCCTGGCTTGCTGGAGTCGGATAGTTAGTCCTGTGTTTACTCACGGCTCCTAGCCGAAGCAAAGAGAACGTTGATGAAAGTTCGATCAAGTATCAAAAGAATCTGTGAACAGTGCAAAATCGTCAGGCGGCGCGGCAAAGTGTACGTGATCTGTGCAGCCAGCCCGAAGCACAAACAGCGACAGGGATAATAAAATGCCGCGTATTCTCGGTGTCGACCTTCCGAATGACAAGCCGACTTATATTTCGCTGACCTACCTTTACGGGATCGGTCGAGCAACGGCCGTTGACATTTGCTACACGTTGAATGTCGACCCGCAGGCGAAAGCTTCGAGTCTCGCCGAGGACGATGTCGCTCGGCTCAATAACTACCTCGATAAGGAGTTGGTTGTTGAGGGACAGTTGCGACGCCAAGTACAACAGAATATCGCGAGGCTTCGTGAGATTCGGTGCTACCGGGGAATTCGGCACCGTCGGAGTCTTCCCGTTCGCGGGCAGAGGACAAGAACAAATGCTCGAACTCGCAAGGGAGTCAAAAAGACTGTTGCGGGTAAAAAGGGCGTTAAGGACATGAAACACTAGGCGGGGGTTGCGTTTGGGCATCGCTCGGGGGAGTACAAATAATGGCGAAATCAAAGCGAAGACGCGTTCGAAAGAATGTCACAAAGGCCGTCGCTCATGTTAAAGCGACGTTCAATAACACATTGGTGACGATCACGGATACAAGTGGCGACGTCTTATGCTGGGCGACGTCGGGAACGTCCGGTTTCAAAGGAAGCCGGAAGAGTACACCGTTTGCTGCTCAGAGGGCTGCAGAGATCTGCGCCGAGCGAGCAGCGAAGTTTGGTGTCAAGGAACTCGAAGTAAAGGTGAAGGGGCCAGGTGCCGGGCGCGAAAGTGCTATCACTGGCCTACAGGGGTCTGGCATTACTATCCGAGTTATTGAAGACGTGACGCCGCTTCCGCATAATGGCTGCCGGCCACCTAAGAAACGGCGTGTCTGACATTGGAGTCGGCCTGTGATTTCCGGCTCACCTTTCATCTGGAGTATCTGACATGCGTATTCGCTGGCGTGGATTCGAACTGCCGAGTCGTGTTGTACCGGACCGCGAAGTACTGACGCCTGAGTACGGGCGTTTCGTGGCAGAACCATTCGAACGTGGGTTCGGGCATACCATTGGGAACAGTCTTCGTCGAATTCTGCTGTCAAGCCTTGAAGGAGCTGCTGTCACACAGGCACGGATTCAGGGTATTCAACACGAGTTCACGACGATTCCTGGTGTGGTTGAGGATGTAACGGACATCTGCCTTAATCTCAAATCTGTCGTTCTGAAACACCACGGCTCGGGCCCGAAGATAGTCAGAATTGATAAGCACGAGCGTGGGGTTGTGACTGCGGCCGATATCATTACCGATGATCAGGTCGAAGTCGCCAACCGCGACCTGGTCATTGCGACAATGACCGATGACGTGCCGTTCAGCGTTGAGCTGACCGTTGAGACCGGGCGAGGTTATGTCCCGGCGATTGAGCGATACAACGAAGGTGTGGATCCCGGTGTTATTCCGCTTGATGCGACGTTTTCACCTGTCGTCCGGGTGCGGCATCAGGTGGAGGAGACACGAGTTGGTCAACGGACGAATTATGACCGACTGGTGATGGAAGTCTGGACGAACGGCACAGTCTCTCCCGAGATGGCACTCGTCGAGGCCGCAAAAATCCTTCGTAAGCATCTCAACCCGTTCATCTCCTATCGAGAGCCGGGTCCGGAAGTCAGCCCTGAGGGGGGCCTTCGCGGAATGATGGAAGCGACTGGTTATTCGCCAATCGATCTGGAGTTGGAAGAAAAGTTGAATCAGAGTCTGGCCGAACTGAACCTGTCAGTTCGTGCCACGAATTGTCTGGAGTCAGAAGGGATTAATACTGTTCGCGATCTGGTCAGTCGCAGTGAAGATGCGCTGCTTCAGGTTCGGAACTTTGGTGAGACGACTCTGGTGGAAGTGCGGGAGCGTCTTGGCGTGATCAACCTGAAGCTGGGGATGAAGGTTCCCGCTCAGGGGCGATAGTCTCAATTTGAATTGATCGTCCAGTCAAATTCATTTGCGAAGTTATTACGGTTGCCGGCCAGTGAAATTGGCAGGTATCAGAGGGGTTTTGTAATGCGTCACCGAATGAGAGGCCGGAAGCTGGGGCGGAATGCTTCGCACCGCAAGGCCATGTTCCGAAATATGGCAACGAGCCTGATCAAGACTTTAGACCCCGCTGAGGACGTGGAGAATCGTCCAAAGGTGGCCGGACGGATCATTACGACCGTTCCAAAAGCGAAAGAGCTTCGTCCACGGATTGAGAAGCTGATTACACTCGCCAAGAAAGCGGCTAATTACGAGCAGAAAGCGCAGGAATTCGCGACCGATGCGGAAAAGGGAAGCGATGGCTGGAAGGAATGGAGAAACTCCGAAAAGTGGCAGGCGTGGAATCAGGCGATGGCTCCGGCCGTCGCCCTCCGTCGGCGGGCATTTGCAACCTTGCGGGACCGACAAGCAGTCGACATTCTCTTCAGTGACCTCGCCGACCGGTTCGTAGGCCGAAACGGTGGATACACGCGAGTTGTTAAACTGGCGACGGTTCGCCTTGGCGATGCTGGCCAACAGGCACTGATCGAGTTTGTCGGCGAGAACGACAGGGTGAAGACTTCGAAGAAGGGGTCGCTTGCGGTGAAGGATGAGGCAACTCCCGAGGAGTCTAAGGGTAATGACATCGCATCTGCCGTTGAGGCGTCGGACACGGCAGGATCACCCGATGACGTTGCACCATCCGACGACGAGACTTTAGCGCAGGAGAAAGCAGGGGAGTAGGACTCGTTCGGGGCTCAGAACAATTCGCACAAGCCGTGTCCCATGGGCGCGGCTTTTTTTGTTGAGACTGCAGTGAGGCTTCTGTCAGAAGTTCGATTTTTCCAACGGGATTGAAAGGTCGATTCGCGGTTGCCAACATGCCTGCGTTCGTTTGATTCTGCTTTCGGCGGCGTACCATGCATGAGCGACTTGTATTATTTAGTGGACGGGCTCACAGAGAACTCGCGGTGGAGATTGCGGGGTATCTCGGGCTTGAACTTGGTGCCGTCAGTCTTGCCGACTTTCCGGACGGCGAGATCAGCTGCCAGCTCAACGAGAATGTCCGCGGTCGCGATGTCTTCCTCATTCAGCCGACCGGGCCACCCGTCAACGACAACTTGATGGAATTGCTGGTCATGATTGACGCTTGCGTCCGCGCGAGCGCCGAGCGGATCACGACGGTGATTCCGTATTTCGGTTATGCCCGACAGGACCGCAAGGATGCCGGCCGGGTTCCGATTACGGCCAAACTCGTCGCAAATCTGATCACGAAGGCTGGTGCCGGTCGAGTTGTCACAATGGATCTGCACGCCGCGCAGATTCAAGGGTTCTTTGATGTCCCGGTCGATCACCTTTACGCGGCGAGGACACTCGATGAGTACTTCAAATCGCTTGAAATTCCGGAGGATGAGCTCGTGATCATCAGCCCGGATGAAGGGAGCATCAAGCGAGCTCTTGCGCACCAGAATAATCTTGGCGGGCAGCTGGCGATTGTTGACAAGCGGCGTACGAGTGCGACGGAAACCCGTCAGGCGAACCTCATCGGTGGCCCAATCGAGGGAAAGGTGGCGCTCCTGTTTGATGACATGATCTCGACAGCCGGGTCAATTGTCGGAGCGGCCGAAGTGGCGAAGCAGCACGGAGCTCGAGAGATTTACGTCAGTGGTACGCACGCGGTCTTTTGCGGGAAGGCGATTGAGCGGCTTCGTGACGCTCCTATCAAAGAAGTTGTCGTCACGAACAGCCTTCCGATTGCCACCATGATCGATAAGTTTCGAGTCGTCTCGGTGGCACCTTTGCTTGGAGAGGCGATCCGCCGCATTCATCGAAATGATTCGGTCAGCGGACTGTTTGGCTAAGGTATTGGCAGAAAAGAATCGATGCCTGCCTGCTGGCAGATACACACGAGCACGGATGATACGAGTGGCCGATGGCGTACGGACTCCCGGACTCGCAACTTGACGGCTCTCTTCCGAATGGCGGGGCCGATCATTTTCTGCGCCGCGTCACAAATGCTGTCGTCGAGCGTCCGATCCTCTGGCTGGCTGCAACATTTTCATTGGCGGTCGTTTCGACTGTCGCCACTTTGCTGTGGATGGAGTTTCGGACGAACCGAGCCGATCTGATTAATCCGTCGGCAGAATTCCACCAGCGATGGACGGCGTACACAAAAGCATTTGGCGATGCCTCAGATCTTGTCGTGGTTTTTGAAGCCGACGATCCAGATTCCATTAAGCGGGCGCAGGAAGATCTCGGCGAGCGGCTTCGAACCGAAGCAGGATTCTTCAGTCACGTACTTTACCGGGCTGAGGCCGGACACCTTCGCAGTAAGGGGCTTCAGTATCTGAGCCCGTCTCAACTTGAGAACGGGCTCATGAAGCTGAAAGAGTTTCGGCCAATTCTTGAGGGAGACTCGCAGCTTTCACTTGAAGGAATTGCGAACGGGTTGCTTTTTCAGCTGAGCGAACAAGTGCCGGAGAAACAGCCGACTGAGCAGACTCAGACTCAGGATCAGGTCAGGCAACTGTCACAGCTTGCAGACAGTCTCGAATTATTTTGTCGAGAATCGCGTTTCCATTCACCGTGGCCTGAAGTGATGAGCGTGTCGCCGGAGCTCAGGGGAGCCGGTGACCAGGTCGTTTACCTGATGAACGACTCGGGAACGATCGGGTTCCTGAAGGCTCGTCCCGTCCAGCAGAAAGAGGACTTTGACGGAGCCGCCTCGGCGATCTCGCGAATGCGCGAGTTGATTCACGAAGCCTCGATCAGGCACAAATCCGTTCGCATTGGACTCACTGGAATTCCGGTTTTAGAGAGTGACGAAATGAGGCGGTCGCAGAGCGATATGGTCACCGCATCGCTTGTTTCGTTTTTCGGAGCCGGCGTACTGTTGCTCCTTGGGTTTCGCGGCGTACGGCATCCGATACTCGCTTTGATCATGCTGGCTGTCGCCATGTGTTGGACCTTCGGCTACACAACGCTCGCGATCGGGCATTTGAATATCCTTTCGGTTTCGTTTGCTGCGATTCTCATCGGACTGGGGATCGACTTCGGAATCCACTACCTCGCCCGTTACCTGGAACTTCGACACCGATCGCTGTCACTGAAAGAGGCCCTGGGAGAGACCTCCGCAAGTGTCGGCGTTGGAATCCTTACGGCTGCAGCGACAACGTCGCTGGCATTCTTCTGTGCTGGGTTTACAGATTTCCTTGGTGTTGCAGAGCTCGGGCTGATTGCTGGCGGTGGAGTTATTTTCTGCGCCCTGGCGACGTTTTGTGTTCTCCCGGCTTTGATCGTGGTGGCCGATCGACGGACTGAGCCCGCGAGGCTGCCCGTGCCGTTTCAGGGATCACTCCTGCGAAACGTGATCGCCCGACACCCGGGCGTTGCCGTGCTGGCTTCGTTTCTTGTCCTGGGTCTTGCTGTGTGGAAGGCAGTCGAGCTCGATGAGAACGGACGAATCATTCCCCGAGTCGGCTACGACTACAATCTGCTGAACCTTCAGGCTGACGGAATTGAGTCCGTTGAGATTCAGCGACGCATTTTTCACGACATGGAGCGACAGAAGCGCGACGGTCAGGGATCACTGCTGTTTGCGGTTTCGCTGGCAGGCTCGGCAGAAGAAGTTCGCGAGTTGCGGAATCAGTTTCTGAAACTGCCAGAAGTGGACCATGTCGAAGAACTCGGCTCACGAATTCCCGAGCATCCGCCTGAAGAGACCTCGCTGCTGGTGCAGGCGTTTCACGCCCAACTGGCTCGACTGCCGGAGTCCCTTCCGGTTCCAGAGACGGTTCGGCCAGATCAGATCGGAGAATTGTTCGAGCGTCTGCTGAAAATCGTGTCGGCTCAGCCTGGTGAGGCAGCGGCTTCAGCAGGCGACTCGATCAACCGGTTTCTGGACGAACTCGACAACCGGACGCTCGATGAGCAAGTCACCATACTTCATCAGTATCAAGACCGAATGGCGACTTCGCTTCTTGCCCAGTTTCAGACGCTTCGAGCATCGGCCGACCCCGAACCAGTCTCCGTGGGAGACTTGCCCGAGGAATTGACGACCCGGTTCATCAGTCGCGAAGGCCGCTGGCTGATTCAGATTTATCCACGAGATCCCATCTGGGACATCGAGCCGCTGCGGAAATTCGTTACTGCCGTCCGCTCTGTGGATCCTGACGCTACGGGAACGCCACTGCAGAATTACGAGGCGTCGCGGCAGATCATGCAGAGCTACCAGCAGGCCGCTGTTTACGCGTTGATTGCAGTGGCCTTTGTGCTCGTCCTGGATTTTCTTGGTCATCAGAAATCCGTGCGAGTCGTTCTTCCGTCGATTGTCATTACGACGTGCATCGCCGTCGCTCAGCGACAGATCTATGGAGAATTGGAATGGGTCATCCTCGTGGGAGCTTTTGTCGGGCTTGTCTTTTCGCTCGCCATAGCGATCGACTGGAGTAGTGTGTTGTTGTGTGCGGTGACACTCTTGCCTCCGCTGGCCGGAGCAGTGCTCCTGTTTGGATGTTTGACTGTCATTGGCGTCGACTTCAATCCAGCGAACCTGATTGTGCTGCCATTGATTCTGGGCATCGGTGTCGACGACGGTGTCCACGTCGTTCACGACTTTCGCAGCCAGCGAGGTCAGTATCACATGTCACCGAGCACGATGAACGCCATCGTGCTGACTTCTCTGACGTCGATGATCGGCTTCGGCAGCATGATGCTGGCTGCTCATCGAGGTCTCTACAGCCTGGGACTGGTGCTCGTCATTGGGATTTTTAATTGCCTGTTTGTCTCGCTGGTGCTTTTGCCAGCAATGCTTGTGCTGGCTCGCCGATGGCAACTCCGGAGAAGCCCGGAGGCGTAATTCGGTCGCGTCGCGAAGCTGGGATCGCGTCTTGGAAGCCGTTGCTACTTACTTCTTCTCGGCAGGCTTGTCTGCGACTTTGGCTTCCATCCGGGAAATCCGGACGTGTCCATCGTGATGAGCAGTCGCGACCTGCAGTCCGTCCGGGTGCAGCGACATGTCTCGGATCGTGTCCGGTAGTTTCAATTGATGAAACGGCTTCACTTCGGTTGGCTTAAAAAAGAGCAGATAGGCTCCACCGCTTCCGCCAGAGGCGCAGATTTCGACGCCATCGCTCAGAAACTCGACCTTCCAGCCGATTCCTTTGACGCCTTCGCCGGGCTGCTTGCGGAGTTCTTTCCCGTCAGACCAGTTGAACTGCACGATGAGTGGTTCGTTGACCGCTCCAAGGGGATTCGACGCTTTGTGCAGTCCGACGCAGGCGAGAATGCTTCCGTCAGCGCTGAGGGCCATGTCACGAATTCCCCCGTAATGGACTCCCTGGCCGCCGTTGTAGGTATGCAAATCTTTCGCTTCGAACGTGCGCACCAGATTGCCCGTCTTGACCTCCCACTGGTGGACCATGCCACCGAGATCGCCTGAGAGCAGCAGGTCTTCTTTCGGATGAAAGAACACGCTGTAGACGTTGCTTTCGTGGCCCTTCAGTTCCCGCACGAGCTTTCCCTGCGGATCCCAAAGTTTGACGAGGTTGTCATTCCCGCCAGACGCGATCAGCGAACCATCGTTCTTTACATCGAGCGCCCGGACCCAGCCCTCGTGAGCCTTAATCGTGTGACGTGGCTCCGGCTTTTCACCCTCGACTGGCCAGTAGATGATCTGATCATCGCAGCCCGCCGTGATGACCGTCTCGCCGTCAGGCAGAACAGCAATGTCGCGGACCCAGCTGTCGTGAGCTGGCCAGGCAACCTTGCTGCCGTCGTCCATCTTCCAGCGTTGGAGCGTGTAATCTTCGGAGCTGGTAAACAGGTACCGCCCCTTCGGATCAAAACAACAGGCAATGACGGGTTTTCCGTGCTTCCACTGATGCACGACGTGAGTCTGCTTTGTGTCGAGGCTCATCGAGGTTCCCCTGTAAGATCGCCTGGGAATCCGAAATCAAACAATGAGCTCATCAATCGGACCGGCCGCCGGATCGGCCATCGGCTGAGCTCGGCCGCCGATGTCGAATGAACCTCGGGAATCCAGATCGAGTGCGGAGAGGTACGTGTGGAAGAGATCGCCGTGGTCCACTTCGCGGTCGATCACTTTCGTGCCGTTCTCATTGGTCTTTCCGATAACGGCTCCAGGCTGGATCTTCGCACCACCCAGGCAGACGGACCAGGCCGTGCCCCAGTGATCGCGGCCAAAGCGGGCGTTGATTCGCGGAGTGCGACCGAACTCGGACATGACAACGACGAGAGTCGACTTCAGCAGGCCTCGCTCATGGAGGTCCCCGATGAGCGTTGCAAAAGACTGGTCAAACTCACCGAGTTGTTCCAGATGGAAGTTGAAATTCTCGTTGTGAGTGTCGTAGTTGGAGTGAGAAATCTGGACAAACGGAATGCCGTTTTCGAGCAGGCGGCGAGCCATCAGACAGTGCTTTCCGAAATCGTGCTTGCCGTATTTTTCATGCTCGGCCGCAGGCTCCTTCTCGACATCGAAAACGTCCCGCTTCTCCATCAGCTGCTTCGCCTGCTCATAGCTTTGCGTGTAAACGTCGGTCTCGGCCGTTCGCCTTTTCAGGGAAAACCGGTCGTTGACTTTCTGGCGGAACTGATTCCGAAGTGCGTCGTTCTGTTCGGTGAGATTTGCTGCACGAGCAGAATTTGCTGGCGGCTTACCGTTCATGCCGATGCTGGCATATTTCGGACCGAGGTAAGCCGCATCGCTGCCTCGCGAGCCACCAGGAATCCGGATGTGGCCCGGCAGTGGATTGTCGGACCGCTCGAGAGCTTTGGCTGAGACCGCTCCGATGTGTGGGTACTCGACCCCCGGCATCTGGTTCCGACCGTAGGTCATCTGGTAGCTGCCCTTGCCGTGATCGCCGTTCTTGGTGTCGATGCTGCGGACCAGGGCCAGCTTGTCCATGTGCAGAGCCGTCTTCGGCAGGAGCTCGCAAATGTGAGTCCCCGGAGTCGCTGTCTGGATCGCCCGAAACGGTCCGCCCGTGTCGGTCTTTGGTTTTGGATCCCAGCTCTCCAGCTGGCTGAGGCCGCCGGCCATGTAGACGACCAGGACTCGTTTCTGCTCTTTCTGGAGAACCGCTGAAACTGCGGGAGTCGCGAGAGCACCCAGTCCACCCACAACAAAGCCGCCGGTGAGCATTCCCAGGAAGTCGCGTCGAGCAAGAACGTGCTCACCGGTCTGGCAGGAGTATTGGCATTTCATGATTCAGTCCCTGTTCTTTTTGCGAGACGGACAGTGTGTTTAATGATGAAACCGGAATTCGGAAGAGGTGATCAGAGCCCAGGCGATTTCCTGAACGGCGGCCGATCGCTCTTCTTTTCTTTGCGCGAGGTAGTCTGCAGTCTCACGGACTTCCTCATCGGTGGGCAGTCGAGTGAACAGACTCAAGTATAACTCTTCGGCCAGTGCCTTCGGTTCCTCCAGCTTCAGAGCCCTCGCGGTCAGGTTCGTGCCGGACGGTGCGAGCCACGATTGAACATCCCCTCCGTTCGCGAAAAACAGCGCCTGATCGACGGTCGCAAAAAACGCATCTTGAGGTTGACCCTTCTGACCGGCAAACAGGTTGACGAAGCCGGCGGAGCTGGCGACGGCCTTTGCCCATGTCGCCTCATCGATTTCATTCTCACGCGCGGCAACCTTTGCCGCATCCTTCAGGTCCGCTTCGCTAAGCGGAGCGGCTTTGTTGATGCGAGCCGCCTCGCCGGCGCGAAGCTGTTCGACACGGCCGGTTGCCTGCATCATAGAAACGGCCAGTTGCTCCGGAGTCAGTGGGTCGACGTACGCGATGTTGAACTGCGCCGTGGCCTGCGCGATGACTGCGGTTGAAGACTCGTTTGCAATAACGGTTGCGGCGGCGAGCTGCGTTTTCGTCTGTGTGAGCATTGCAGCGGTCTCGGTGTTCTTCTTTGCCGCCGCCTGCTGAGTTGTCGTGGCTGTTGCCAGTTGAGCTGTTGCCGTTGCGAGAACCGACTTCGCATCCTCCGCAGCTTTCGTTTGAGCCGGCAGAACCTGTTGAGTCGCGGCGAGCTCTGTCGCGATTCGAGCAGCGGAGGAGTCGAGTTTCGCAACGGCCGCAGTGAGGTCGGCGTCCTGCGGAAGTTGCTTCAGCGAAGCGCGGGCACTGGCGAGTGTCTCTCCAACCAGTTTCGTTGCCGCCTGATTTTCAGTAATTGCCTTCGTCGTCGCGGCAAGAATCGAGGCAGTTGTGGCTTCCGTCTCCGTGGCAGTTTTCATCGCAGCCGTCGCGGCAGTGAGGGCGGTCTGAGCTGCGGTCGCTTCTTTCTGTGCGATTTCCGCGGCTACTGTCGTTGCCGGCAAAGCCTGTGTCAGCGCCGCGACCTGGCGTTCGGAAGAGTCGAGTGCCACGAGGGCTTCCAGAAAACTGACGCGGCGTTCGGTCGAGCGTAGAGTCTCGCGGCGTGAGTAAAGCTCCCGCTGGGCGGCGATGAACACCGCACGGCGTTCCAGAATCTTTGCTTCGAACGGGGCCAGTTTCACACGGTGAGGCTCGATCGCTGTCGCGGCGGCAGCCAGTGCGACCTCGGCAGCCGTTGCGGGTTTCTGAGCGGCATCAACGGCGGCTTTCAACTTCGTGGCCTCGGCGACGAGTGCGGCCGCTTTCGCTTCGAGTGTCTTCGTCGCCGCGGCGAGCTCCGCGTCGGCTGTCAGAATCCCGGAAGCCGCTTTGGCTTTTTCTGCGACTTCAGAAACGGCAGTCGCCTGTTTCTGTTTCGCGTCAAACTTCGCCTGTGCGGCAGCGACGGCAGTGGCCGTGTCGGTTCGTGTTTTTGCGGCGGCCTGTCCGGCAGCAACCGCCTTCCCGAGCTCAACACGAAGCGGCCGTGCCTCCGCGAGAGCGGCGTCGAGTTGCACCAGGAGAGCGTCCGATTCCGTCCGCTTCTCGTCGACGGATTTGCTCGTTGTTGCGGCGAGTTGTTGCAGTTCGGGAATCGACTTCCGGGCTACCTCGACGGACAGCGTGAGATTGGCCGGCAACTGGAAGGAACGCTGGTAGATGTCAGTCAGCGCGATTTCACGGAGCATCGACCGGACGTTGTAGTCGGTTCTCGCGAACTCGGTGCTGAGCAGATCGAGCAGTTCGGGAATGGCCGGGGGGTTGTCTGAGTGGTGCTGGTCCACCGGGTGGACAAGGCCTCGGCCGAGCATGATCGCCCACAACCGGTTCGCGATATTGCGGTCGAAATAGCGGTTGCCGCCAGCTCCGATCAGCTCGGCCAGTTTCTCGCGGCGGCTGAATTTGGGGATGCCGCGGACGTTTTTCGCGGGTTCGGTTTTGTACTCGTCGCCGGGAGAAAATGCGGCTTCGGTGACTTCGACACTGCCGGGAGCTCTCGGCCCCGTGATTGCCTGGCGGTCGGTGAAAACCGACTTGAACGAAGCGGCACCGGTCGGGCTTTCAGCGAGGACTGCGGGCTGTTTGGGATCCGGGCGAAACAGCGTGGTGCGGCTGACAAAGGCGAAGAGCCCGTAGTAGTCGGTCTGCAGATAGTCGTCGATGTTCGGGTGGTCGTGGCACTGAGCACACTGCAGGTCGATCCCGAAAAACATCCGGCCGACTTCGCGCGTGATCAGGTTCGGCTCGACTTCTCGTTCCAGAAAGAACGCGGACGCCGGACGTTGTTTCTCCGGTGTTCCGTCAGCGGCGATGAAGTCGCGAGCGATCTCTCGGTAAGGCCGGTTCTGTTCAAAGGACGTTCGCAACCAGGCTTGCAGTTCGTCCGATTTCACATGCACACCGCCGCGACGTTCCATCAACATGACGTCAAAAACGAGAGCCATGTGGCGCGCGTAATCGGGGCTCGCCAGCAGCCGATCGACTTCCTTTGTTCGCTTGTCTGGTGCTGCGTCAGCAAGGAACGCTCGAGCCTGATCAATGGACGGAATTCGCCCGGTCAGGTCGAGGTGAATTCGGCGCAGAAACGCAAGGTCGCCAGCTTTCTCACCCCGCGGTCCGAGTGTCGAATTTTCAACAATCTGGTTAATCCGAACGTGCAGCGGTTCCTGAGCCAGAGCCGTCGCGGAATCGAATGAGCTCACAACGCCTGCGCAGAGAACGAGCCACGCGATGGCTCGACTTAGAATGGAGCGAAACCAAAGGTTATTTGTACTGAACGCTTTCGCCGCAGATCGGCGTCGAACGTCCGGATCCGTGTTCAGAATCAACACGCTTCGCGTGCGCAAGAATGCAGCGGCGTCGAAATCCGACATGAGCTGCCTCGTTTCAGGTAGGAATAAGCCGGCAAGGAGGTCAGAGGGCCAGCGGCGGGAACGCATCAAACGTGGTTTATATCGTACGTTCGCCGCCTCCAACCGTCAATTCCTGATTGGCAGGTCTGACGGGATCCGCCGATCAAATACGCCGGAAGCCGTCGGAAACTGTCATCGCCGGGTAGCCTGTCGCGGCGAGGCACTCGTAATCTGGCTGCAAGGAAAATGGCACGGAACTCAGATGAGATCGCTGTGAGCAGTCCAGATCCTGAAATACCTCAGCATGACGACACGCAGCAACTGCCGATCGCGGCTGCGCCATCCGGCGGGGCAATACCTGGTTTCCTGTTGGTCGCCTGGCTGGTAATTGCGGTGCCAATGTTTCTCCGTATGCCGGAGACGAATGACGCGGAGATGTTTGATCTTCAGGCGTGGCTGGTCTCCGATGGGGGCGTGCTTTATCGAGACGTTCTGGAGCCGAACCTGCCCGGCGTCGTCTGGATTCACCTCATCGTGAGAGCTGTGGCGGGCAGCAGTTCCGAAGCCCTCCGCGCATTTGACCTGCTGTCATTCGCCGTTTTGATGAGCCTCGTGTTTCGACTTCTGAAGATGGCAGGCGGGTCGGCCGGCAGCGCGATGTGGACGGTGCTTGCCTGCTCGATGTTTTACCTGGGCACGTCCGAGTGGTGTCATTGCCAGCGCGACATGTGGATGCTGACGCCGGCCATGGCTGGTGTCTGGATGAGGCTCCGGCAACGGGAGCGGGCGGAGTCTGAATGCTCTCGCGGCAAGCTCGCTTTGTGGAGTCTCGCCGAAGGTCTTGTGTGGGGAGTCGGCATCTGGATTAAGCCTTACGTCCTGCTCGTCACGATTACTGCCTGGCTCTGCACGCTCAGCCGAACGGTTGGGCTGCGGCGAACGATGGCGGATTCGCTCGGGCTGCTTGCGGGCGGAGCAGTCGCGGGCGGAGCGGGTTTTGCCTGGCTCGCTGCAACGGGAGCCTGGCCGTACCTGATTGACACGCTGCTCAACTGGAATCCGAGATACCTGGAAGCCGGCCGGGAGAACTGGGACTTTCCCCGATTCAAGTCGATGGTGATTCGATTTTCGCCGTGGATCTTCCTGCACCTGGTCGCAGTGCCAATCAGCCTGAAGCGAATCGGCAATCGATTTTCAGCGGACACAGATTCGCCAAATCCACGATGTGATCGCGTATCGCTTGTCCTGGCGAGCGTCTACCTCGTGTGGGTCGGGCAGGCATTTCTGTTGCAGCATCTTTTCGACTATGTCCACGCACCGGGCATCGTGCTCGCGGTTGTCGTTTGTGGTCACGCGATCGCCGGAGCAAAGAACAAATCGATCGGCCGGTTTCTGGCCATGCTGTTGGGCGTGCTCGTTGTGGCGACGTCACCGTTTCTGCAACTGAAATCTCTGCCAGCCTGGAGAGCGTGCGTTTCTCCTGAAGTCTCGCCGGAAGTGCAGGACCAGTTGACTCACTTCGACAACCCACGCCAAACCGACCTGCAAGCTGTGTCGGAATTTCTGAAGCAACAGGACGTCCGCGGCAAAGACGTGCTCGTCTTCAACAGTGACGCGGTGTCCCTTTACCGGCGACTAAATCTTCTACCGCCGTCTCGATACGCATACTTCTTCGAGACGCTGGTGTTTTTTCCGGACAAGCAGAGAGAAGTCATTCGCGAAGCGATGTCGAGCCGACCGAGATTTATCGTCCTGGACCTGGTAAGCAGCCTTCAAATGAACGGTGAGGATGCTCGCGCTGTCGGCCCCGACGGCGGGAATGCTCCTCCGCCGAAATACCGGCCGAGAAATTCGTTTCCCTGGCGATACCCGGTCGCGTTCCGATCCGGGTCCTGGCTCATTCTGAAAGTGACAGCCGGAGGCGTGAATGCCGATCCAAACCAGGGACGCGTTCAAGCGACTCGCCAGTAGGAGCTCGAAGCGTTAACCAGTGTGAAAAACGTGTGGCAAAAAACTTCGCGGCCATTGTCCTTCGCTCACACTTTTTAGTGTTGCCCGCTGAAGCAGCTGCAGCTCAAACACCAATCACAAAAAAAGCCCGACCTGCGAAACAGGTCAGGCTCTCGATTGAACTTCTCTTCGTAATGCCGGACTCAGCGTTTTGAGAACTGGCTGGCACGGCGAGCTTTGCGGAGACCGTACTTCTTCCGCTCGACCATTCGGCTGTCTCGAGTCAGAAAGCCAGCGTGAGCAAGAATGTGGTGGCAGGAATTGTCGCGAGCTTCCAGGGCCCGGGCCACGCCAAGAACAACGGCTCCCGTCTGGCCGGTTGTGCCGCCACCATGCACTCGCACCCACACATCAACGTCATTACGGGTCGAAGTCGCACGAAGCGGAGCCTGAACCATTTTCTGGTCACGCTCAATGGCGAAGAATTCGTCAAACGGCTTGCCGTTCACGACGAATTTTCCGTCGCCTTCTTTGATGCGGACCCGGGCGACGGAAGTCTTGCGTCGTCCGGTTCCAATCGCTGTGCCGTCCTTGTCAATCTTGCCACGAATGATCGTCGGCATCTTGATGACTTCTTCTTCGGGAGCTCCTTCACCGAGCTTCAGCTCAGGAAGATCGCTTCCAGCGTCGCTGCTTTCGCCATCGCCCTCGCCAGCAGCGGCTTCGTCATCGCCAGCAGCCTCTTCAGCAACAGGCGTTTCAGCAACCGGCGTTTCAGCAACCGGCGTTTCAGCAACCGGCGCTTCAGCAACCGGCGCTTCAGCAACCGGCGCTTCAGCAACCGGCGCTTCTTCGGCCGGAGCAGATTCTTCTTCACCCGGAGCTGCTGGAGCAGCAGCCTGCAGTTCTTCTTCCGGTGTCTGACCTTCATCAGGAGCAGGAGTGTCAGTACTCATTCAATTCCCCGGTTAATTTGTGCCGGTCGTGACCGGCCTCAGAAAGCTGATTTGTTATTTCACGCAGCCAATGCACTACTTCTTCGGAAGAAGGTGCTCCGGAAACGGCTGAGGCTGCTGAGACTGGTGATCGTGATCGGCTTCATTGAACAGACGCAGCTTTTTGAGCATGTGTGCTCCCAGCTTGTTCTTTGGCAGCATCCGGCGAATGGCCTCGTGGAGGATCATCTCCGGCTTCTTGTCAAGCAACTGAGTCGCCGTGAAGACTTTCCGGCCACCCGGATAGCCTGAGTACCGTTCGTACGTCCGGAAATCGAACTTCGTCGTAAAGTGAGGATGCCAGTCGTGCCTGGCCGGTTTTCCGGAAAATCGTACGAGCTTCGCATTCACGACGACGACAAAATCACCCGATTCGACGTGCGGCGTGTAGTCTGGTTTATGTTTGCCCATCAGGACAGTAGCGATCTGCGTTGCGAGGCGGCCGACAAGTTGCCCGTCAGCGTCGATGACGAACCAGTCTGGTTTCGTATCTTCCTTCCTCACCATCGTCGTTTTCTGAGTAATGGCCGGCACGGAATTATTCCCTGGTCGTGAGAAAAAGGCGTCCCTGAAAATACTGCGAAGCGTCGCAGATTCTTTGAGGGCAAGACTTTGCGTAAATCTTCCCCGGCACCAGCCGGTACGAAGAATCGCAGAGGTTAACGTTTGCTGCGAACAGGTTCAACTCACAGGTGCCGTCGCCGACCGTCAACCCAGGGTTCTTTTCGGAGCAGATTCACAATTGGTCTTCGGCGATGTCGCGCACCTCGCCAGAAGATTCGGCCGGGGCTGACGACATTCCCAATGTCCTTCGCAATGCTCACGACCAAAGATCAGGGAGATCAGTTTGACATGCCGACAAAATCTTTACGACGGCCAGGCTGAGCGATTTCCAGGTGACAGCGGTTTCCGAGGTTCCTCTTCAACTGCAGGTCGCTACGACTGGCAATCCCGAGACCACGCTGACAGAATACCGGGCTCCGCGAATCCCGCCTGTTTGCCGGGACTCCTTAGTGAGTCCGATTACTTTTCAGATCAGATAAAGAGGATGCCAGTTTATGGCCAAAGAAGAGGCCATTGAGGTCGAAGGAACCGTCGTCGAAGCGCTCGCCAATACTCAGTTTCGCGTTGAGCTGGAAAATGGTCATCAGGTGCTGGCCCATGTCGCCGGCAAGATGCGGAAAAACTTCATCCGAATCGTCCCCGGCGATCGCGTGAAGGTCGAGGTCTCGCCTTACGACCTCAACCGCGGTCGGATCATCTATCGCGAGCGTTGAGCGAAGGAGGCGACGTGCGACCGGGCCTCGAAAAACGTCTGACTAAAGCAGTCGTAAGCGCTATAACCGGCGGGCTGGCAGGGGCAATTGTCGCACGCAAACGGTCTCCGCGCGATGACAGCAAGTTCGTCGTTTACGGTTTAATTGGAGCCGGCATCGGGTTCATCATCGGATTCATGGTTAACCGCAGCCTCAGAAACCCGTGGGCGTAATGGCCGATTCGTCTTCCACCAGGACCGCAGTTGACGTCCTGCTCTACACCGACGGAGCCTGTAGCGGAAATCCCGGACCGGGCGGATGGGGTTGCATCCTGCGGCACCCGGCCAGCGGCACCGACAAGGAACTCTCTGGCGGCGCGGCCGAGACGACAAACAATCAGATGGAACTTCAGGCCGTGATTGCTGGCCTGAACGCTCTCACCCGGCCGACCCGAGTCCAGGTCATCACCGACAGCACTTATGTGGCGAAGGGGTGTTCCGAGTGGCTTCCGAACTGGAAAAAAAACGGCTGGCAGCGCAAAGAAGGCAAAAAGTGGATGCCGCTGAAGAACGTGGAGTTCTGGCAGGAGCTTGACGCACTGCTGGCGAAACACCGAGTCACTTTTCAAGTCGTGAAGGGACACAGCGGCCATCCCGAAAACGAACGCTGCGACGAGCTTGCTGTTGAGGCCGCGGCAGGATTCAAGCATCGTTGAGGCTTCGTCCTGCTACACTTCCGGCGGTGGGCCATCAATCTCGTTCTGGAGAATCCAATGAAAGATCGTACTCGTAACCTGCTGCTTGTTGTCGTTGCGCTGATGGCAGCAATTCCCGGGCTGCTGGAATTCGCGGGAAAACGAGCGATTCTGAGGATCGTGTTCGTAAATGAAGACCTGCTTGTGGGCTGACGTTTCTG
>JAQBVJ010000232.1 GCA_027623235.1 Planctomycetota bacterium | reverse complement strand
GAATCACCCGAGAACAAAACCGACTCTACCCCACCACCACCACATAGAGGAGTCCCGGTTGCGCCCTTCAAAAGGTCAGTAAGTGCCGGCCGAGAGTTTCCGATTTGCCTCTTGTCGCTCGCGACACGGGTTCCAGAACCCGTGCCACCCGCGAACGTTTCAACTCTCCAGGACCGACGTCGCCGACGGCTCGCGTGCAACGCTTTGTTCGTCGTGTTTCCGTTGCCAGATCGGCCGGCCCGACGCTTCCTGCCGACGTCGTGCATCGTCAAGCATGGCGACAAAATCGCCACCGAATCGATCAGACATTTCGCGCCGCGTTCGGTGGATTTCGTCAATGATGAGATCCGTCATCGGTTTCTTGATCATCGTTCACCATTTCTTCCGGGGTGCAAATGATGGGAATCGGAATCGAAAGGTCGTTCAACATTTTGTGGATGCGTGGCTGGATCGTCGCATTGGCGATGTGCCGGCAATTCCAAGTCAACAAGTATTGTATCCGATGATGCGCGACCATGGCGATATGTAGCGCGTCCGTTCGAGCTTTCGGCGGAAGAATTGCCCGTGTCATGATTTCATTTGCTATCAGTGCAATCTCCCGGTCCAACGGAAGAAGCGGAATGCCGTCCAGTGATTCCAGCCTTTCTGCGGCAAGCAAGGGATCGCCCGCCGAAGCCTCGTCGATCACGTATTGTGACGTCACGAGTTCGTATTTGGATCGCTCGTCGTTCCACCACTGGTGCGTGAGTAATTGGCGAGCAGCCATTACTACCTGCGAACTGGGGCGCTGCCGCAGATAGCTGACGATTGACGTTTCGACATAAACCGTGCCCATCAAGACATCCTATTCACGACGAACGAATTACGATCTATGCGGCGGCAGGGATGCCGACTGATAGATCGGGTGTTGAACTTTTCCGCTTCGTGAGTTGAATCGGGGTGTACTGCGGATTCAAGGACGCTCACGGATCGGTACGGGGGCGAGTTTACGCCTGACGGTCGGTCGCGTCACGGGCAGCGGGGGCTCGGACGGAGGGCGGACAGGAGCCTCGCCCTCCCGATGCGCTTGATGCTGAATTGGCCTCATGTGCCGAACACGATTGGCTGGCTGCAGATGAAGAATTCTGCAGGGATCACGGTCTGGAAGCCCGTGCCACTTCACTTTTCAGTCAGCCGCGAGCAGTGGGCCGACCCAGTCGGCCAGGCCTTTTTCGAATTCGTCGACTCGGGCGTTGGTGCGGGACTTCTGGCCCTCGACATCGTCTCCGGCGGGGCCGTGCGGTTCGGCGAAGAGGTAGAACTTGATCTTCGGCTCGGTGCCCGAGGGGCGGGCGGCGAAGCGGATGCGGCAGTCTTCGTGCTCGCCGTGGAAGATCAGCAGGTTGCCCTGAGGCTGCGGCAGGTCTTCGGTTTTTGAGTTTCCGGGCAGCTTGCGCGTTTCGTGAGCTTGGTAGTCGTCCACGCGGGACAGGGTGACTCCACCAAGCACGGCCGGCGGTTCGTGGCGGAGCTTGGCCATCAGCCCGGTGATCAGTTCTTTGCCGGTCGGGCCGTAGGCGTAGTCGCTCCGCTGCCGCTCATTGAAGTAGCCGTGCTCGGAGTAGAGCTCGTCCAGTCGGTCGAGCAGCGTCCTGCCGTCCTGCGCGAGTTCGGCCGCCAGTTCGGCGAGGTACAGCGCGCCGACAGCCGCGTCCTTGTCCCGGGCGAAATCTCCGGCGAGGTAGCCGAGCGACTCCTCAAAGCCGAACACAAACTTCTCCGGCCCGTGCTCGTCCATGGCCAGGCCGATCCACTTGAAGCCGACGAGCAGATTGTCGACGACCTTCAGCCCGTTCGCCTTCGCGATCGTTCCCGCCAGGCCCGTTGAGACCAGCGTCGTGATGATGTAATGGTCGGAGGTCAGATGGCTGGTGAAAGTGTTTCCCTGAGCCCCGTCGATCGGCGGTCGAGCCGCGCTGCGTTTCTGGATGATGTAGTCGGTGATGAGGGCTCCCGCCTGGTTGCCCGACACCGGCAGATACTCGCCCGTTTTCGAACACCGAACGCAGACGGCGATCCGGTCGGCGTCCGGGTCCGACGCCAGGATCAGGCCGACGTCGTTGGGTTTCGCGTCCTGTTCGATGATCGGCTGAAAGACGGCGGTGTTTTCCGGATTCGGAAGATGGTTCGGAACGTTGGGGAAGTCGCCGTGCGGCTCGCGGTGCGGTTCGAAGATCGAAATTCCGTCGAAGCCCGCTTCCTGGAACAGCCGGAAAACGGAAGTCTCGCCGACTCCGTGCAGCGGCGAGAAAATCGCCTTGAGCTCGCGCTGGTCCGTCAGGCTGATCCGCAGCAGTGCGTCGAGGTACGCGCGGTCGATGTCCTCGCCAATGATTTCGATCTGACCGCCGGCAATGGCCTCATCGAGGTTGGCTTTCGGGATCTTTTTCGAATCGTAGACGGCGGCGACGATGCCCTTGTCGTGAGGCGGCACGACCTGGCCCCCGGTGGACCAGTACGCCTTGAAGCCATTGTCGGCCGGCGGGTTGTGCGAGGCGGAAATCATCACGCCGACATCGCACATGAGGTGCCGCACGGCGAACGAGAGTTCCGGCGTCGATCGAATCGCCTCGAAGAGATAAACTTTCAGGCCGTTGGCCGCGAAGACTCGCGCGGTCAGTTCCGCGAACTCTCGCGACCGGTTCCGCGAATCGTGCGAGACCGCCGCGCTCCCCTTCGATTTTCCTGATGACGACTTGAAGTAGGCAGCCAGCCCGTTGGCCGACTCGGCAATCGTCCGCTCGTTAATCGTCGCCGACCCGTACTCGGACATCGGACCTCGCCGACCACCCGTGCCGAACGGGATTTCCTCCCAGAAGCAGACTTCGATCTGCTCCCAGTTCGCGGCCTGGATGTCCGCTCGAATGGCCGGGACGAATTCGGCGAAATGCGGCTCAGTCAGCCACTTCGTTGCCAGTCGGCCGGTCTCGGCCTGAATTGTCCCGGAGGAAACTGCGGCTTCGACCAGTGCGATCAGGTCGGCGTTTGACTCACTCATTTTCCGTGTCCGTTCTGCTCAGTAATTGTCTGCAGAAAACTGTCTTCAGAATGCCGGGTTGTCATTGGAACCGGGCCCTGGCAGGTTGTGTCTACCGATCGGAAACAGCTCCGCTCCTCAACCGGCCAGGAGAGTAACAGACGTTTGTGAAATCTCCAGCGCGGCTCCAGAGCGTCGAGGTGAACTTCACGGGAGGCGTCGTTAAAGTCCCGCTCAGGACGTTTTTTCGGCAGTCAGTGGACCGCGAATGGACGCTGATGAACACGAATCTTAGAGCGACATTTGCGTTAATCTACGTCCATTTGCGGTTCAGCACTTCTCCCAAAAGATCGCCCGTGGCGACCTGGATATTCGAACTCAGAGGCACTCATGTCTGACAAAGGGAAAATTGTGCTCGCCTATTCCGGCGGGCTGGATACGACGGTCATCCTGCACTGGCTGGCCGAGCGAGGTTATGAGGTCATCGCCTGTCTGCTCGACATCGGCCAGAAGGTTGAGAACCTGGACGAAATCGGAGAGCGGGCCAAACGCAACGGAGCCTCGACCTACTTCGCCGTCGACGCCCGCGAGGAATTCCTGCAGGACTACTTCCTGCCGATCCTTCACGCGAACTGCGTTTACGAAGGCCGCTACCTGCTGGGCACGTCGATCGCCCGGCCCCTGATCGCGAAGCACCAGGTCCGGATCGCTCACGAAACGGGAGCAACTTCGGTCTGCCACGGAGCGACCGGCAAGGGCAACGATCAGGTTCGTTTCGAGCTGGGCTACCAGGCTCTCGACGCCGACCTGAAGATCTTTGCCCCGTGGAAACACACCGAGTTCATTAACGAATTCTCCGCCGGCCGGCAGAGCATGCTGGACTACGTCGCGACGCACGGGCTCGAAGCGAAAGCCAGCAAGTCCAAGCCGTGGTCCTCGGACGACAACCTGCTGCACATCTCGTACGAGGCCGGCGTGCTGGAAGATCCCTGGGTGACGGCTCCGGATGAAATCTTCGAACGGATGACGCATCCGACTCAGGCACCGGACGAAGTCGAGCGATTCATCATTCACTGGGAAGCCGGCGTGCCGGTCAAGGTCAGCGCGTGTACCTCGAAGCCGGGCATCGTCGAGGGTGTCGAAGTCGACGTTTACGACTCGGGAGAAACGCTCGCCGAAGGACTGCTGCCCGTGTTCGAGTACTGCGATCAGGCAGGCGCCCGGAACGGAGTCGGCTCGCTCGGCATGGTCGAAACGCGCTACGTCGGCATGAAGTCGCGCGGCGAGTACCACGCTCCGGGGCACACATTGCTGCTGGATTCTCATCGCGACCTGGAGGGTCTCACCCTGACCGGCAGCGTCATCGCCGAAAAAGAACGCCGCATGTCGGACTTCTCGGCACTCGTTTATAACGGCTACTGGTTCGACCCGGTCGCGGAATGTCATCGAGCTTTCACAGCGGCGACGCAGAAGTTTGTCACGGGCGAGACGCGAGTCGCCCTTTACAAAGGCAATGTCTTTGTCGAAGGCCGCCGGTCGAAGTTCAGCCTGTACGATGCGGAAGTCGCGACGATGGACGGCCAGACGGAAAGTTACCGCCAGGAAGACGCCGCCGGCTTCATCCGGCTGCACGGACTGCCGCTGCGAGTGAAGCAGAAAGTCCAGGGCCAGCCGCAGGGCGGCGAGGATATTTGAGGAACCGTTTTCGAAAGAGCGCATTGGGAGGGCGAGGCTCC
>JAQBVJ010000092.1 GCA_027623235.1 Planctomycetota bacterium | reverse complement strand
TGACCCATCCCGCCGCCACTCCCCACCCGGAAAGTCACCCGTCGATGCAGAAAGACAATGTTGGCAACCGCCCCCGAGCCACTCGCGCCGGCCGACCACCGCTGCGCTGTCATCCACGCGAACAATCGACTCATCAGGTCGCTTGTTCTGGGTCTAGCCCTCATCCCGCTCGTTCATATTGAACCTCAGCGGAGGACAGGACACGATCGCGAAGCCGAGGCTTCAGAAACCGTGGATTCACGAGGTCGACTTTGCGACCGCCAAAGAGCTCGCCGAACTCTTCGGCGATGTCGACGACCTCCCAGCCTGGCGTGTGTCCGGGTTCCCACTCGACCAGTACGTCAACGTCGCTGTCCGGCCCGAAATCGTCGCGCAGCACCGACCCGAACAACGCCAGACGGCGAATGTGGTGCCGTCGACAGAATTCGGAAATCGCTTGAGGTGGCAGAGCTGGTTTCATGATGAAGACAGAATACCGCAATTTCCCTGACGAGTCCTGTCGAATTTCAGGAGTGGCCGTCGGCCGGAATTGCATCGCAAAGAAGAATCTGCCACACATCCGCGATGCAACCACTTGATGCCTTAAAGACGTATTTCGGCTACTCCTCGTTCCGGGCTCAGCAGGACGCGGTCATTCAGCGGGTTCTCGCCGAAGGCCATTCGCTGGTGATCATGCCGACCGGGATGGGCAAGTCGCTGTGCTTTCAGATTCCGGCTCTCGTTTATGAACAGGAAGCCGGAAAGCCCTCGCCGCTGACACTGGTGATCTCGCCACTCATCGCGCTGATGAAGGACCAGGTGGACTCGCTCCAGGCAAAAGGCATCGACGCGGCGTTTATCAATTCGTCTCTGTCGAGGCGCGAGCGTGAGAGACGTTACCGGGCCGTGGCGAGGGGCGAGTTCCGGCTGCTCTATGTGACTCCCGAGCGATTTCGTAAACCGGACTTTGTCGAAGTCCTGTCGAAGCGTGAAATCAAACTCCTCGCCGTTGACGAGGCACACTGTATCAGCGAGTGGGGTCACGATTTCCGGCCGGACTACACGCGGCTCCGCGAGTTCCGGGCAATCGTCGGTGATCCAACGACGATCGCCCTCACCGCGACCGCCACGCCGGATGTCCAGGCAGACATCGTGCGGCAGCTCGGTTTGACGACGGACGAAGTCGAGCATTTTCATCAGGGCATCGACCGGCCGAATCTCAAACTGGATGTCGCGGAAGTCTGGGGCGATGACGAGAAGCTTGAGCAGATCCTCAAGATCGTCGAGAAGTACGCGGACTCAGACGGAAGCGGCATCGTCTATTTCACATTGATCCGTCGACTGAGCGAGTTCTCAGAAATGCTGCGCCAGCGCGGTGTCGAGCATCTCTCTTACCACGGAGACCTCGAGCGCGGGCACCGGCGGCGAGTGCAGAACGAATTCATGGGCGAGAAGAATTCGCTCGTCCTCGCCACAAACGCGTTCGGAATGGGCATCGATAAAGAGGACATCCGGTTTGTTCTGCATGCGGAAATCCCGGGCTCGATGGAGTCGTGGTATCAGGAAATCGGCCGGGCCGGGCGCGACGGCGAGCCGTCCGACTGCCTGCTCCTGTACGAGGAAGCGGACCTGACGACTCAGATGGAATTCATTCGGTGGAGTAATCCCGACGCCGAGTTCTACGAGCGCGTCTACCACCTGCTGACTCATGAGCTGGAGAAAATCGAAGCGTTCGGCATCGACTGGATCCGCGAGAAGCTCAACAAGAAACAGAAACGCGACCATCGCCTCGACACGACACTGGCCATGATGGAACGCTGGGCGGTCATCGACATCGAGTGGGACCCCCTGCGAATCGCAGTGAATTCCGAGCTGCCACCGGCACTCAGCGATGAAGGACTGCTTGCCGGAAAACTGCAGCGTGACCAGCAGAAGCTGTACGCGCTCGTGCAGTGCGTGCGGCACGAAGGCGACCGCAAGGAGTTCATCCATGAGTATTTCGGACTGCCGTACAATCCCGCCTGAATCGTCGCCCGGCGAGTTCAAATGACCGACCACACGAACCACGCAGACGAATCTGACCACCCTGGCGCTTTGAAGATCCTTGGCTGGCGCGAGTGGCTCTCGCTGCCGGATCTGGGCATTGCAAAGATTAAAGCCAAGATCGACACGGGAGCTCAGACGTCCTCGCTCCACACCGCGGCGCAGGAGATTTTCGAGCGTGACGGAAAGACTTTCGTCCGTTTTACGACGATGCCGGTCCAGGGAGATGCTTCCGAATTCGTCGAATGCGAAGCCGAAGTCGTCGGCTTCCGGCGGGTCCGCAGCTCGACAGGACATTCGCATCAGCGGCCGGTGATCGTGACGACGGCGGAAGTTTCCGGTGAGTCGTGGCGCATCGAAGTCACCCTCGCCGACCGGGAAGGCATGAGTTTCCGCATGCTGCTCGGCCGTGAGGCCCTTCGAGGGCGGTTTCTGGTCAACGCCGAAGAATCGTTCCTCGCCGGCGAATAGCCGATTCCGCGAAGACCGGACTCTTGATGTCGGCTCGGCAACGCTATTTTGGCGAGACTTCGCGAACCCACTCATCATGCTGTTTCTGGAGTCGCATCACGACGTCGGGATTGTCGCTCGCCAGGTTCTTCATCTCGGTGTGATCCTTCGCGAGGTTCACCAGAAACAGTTTGTCGTTCGGGCCGAGCGGCGCTTTGTTGCTCGTGTCTCGCGGGTTGCCCAGCAGCTTCCAGTCTCCCGATCGAACTGCCCAGGAATCGCGGCCGGTCTGCCAGTGAAACGTCTCGTGCGGAGTTTTTGCTTCGGCGGATTTGATGACCGGCACGATGCTCACGCCGTCGAGCTTTCGTTTCGGGAGTTCGACTCCGCACAGATCGGCGATCGTTGGCAGCCAGTCGCAGGCGACGCAGAGTTTGTCCCGGACTTCTCCTTCGGGAAGCCTGCCCGGCCAGGAGATGATCGCGGGAACTCGGATTCCACCTTCGAAGAGACTGAACTTGGCTCCGCGATACGGGCCCGCGCTGCCTCCGCCGCCGAAGGTTCGGTCCTCAGTCGAGTGACCGTGGTCGGACTGAAAGATGACGATCGTGTCTTCCCGCAGTTTCAGCTCGTCGAGCTTGCCAAGCAGCTCACCAATGGCCTCGTCCATTGAAGAAACGAACGCCGCGTACATTCGTCGCGGGGCCGGCAGGTTTTTGTACTTCTCCCGCCACTTGTCCGTTCCCTGCAGCGGGTAGTGCGGCAGGTTGATCGCGAAGTAAAGAAAGAACGGCTCGTCTTTGTTCGCCTCGATGAAACGGCGCCCCTGCTCGACCATCAGCGCGGGGAAGTATTGACCGTCGCGCCAGACTTCGTGGCCGTTCTCCCACAGGTCGTGCCGGTTCGGCCCGTTCCAGTAGAAGAAGTGCGAAAAGTTGTCGATGCACCCGCCCATGTGACCGAACGAGGAATCGAACCCCTGCCCGTTCGGCATCGTCTCCGGTGTGTACCCAAGGTGCCACTTGCCAACGTGCCCCGTCCGATATCCGTCGGCCTTCATCATCTCGGCAATCGTCATCTGCTCGGTGGGCATCCCGTGATTGCCCGGTGCCGAGGACACATTGCCCGGCACACCGGCCCGCTGAGGAACTCGTCCGGTGAGCACGGCCGCCCTCGACGGAGAACACACGGGAGCCGCTGCATAAAACTGAGTGAACCGCACTCCCGTCGCGGCGAGCCCGTCGATCGTCGGGGTGATCAGATCCTTCGCTCCGTAACAGTTGGCATCGATCGTGCCCTGGTCGTCCGTGTAAATCAGAATCACGTTCGGACGCTTTGCCGCGGACAGATCGTTGGCTGCAGAGCCAGCAAGGACGACAAGCAGAAACGCGATTCGACAGAGATTCATCGAGTGGGCTCCATGGCAGGACTCTGAATTCGGGCGTGGACTCTCACGAACCAACCGATTGCTGGTCGGGATGAGCAGGCATCTTAAACAGAATGGAACAAGGGAATCGAAGGAGGCATTCAAAGACGAGACTCACCGCGTGATTAGAGCAGCTTTTTCGTCTCCTTCGTTGGGTTCTTTTTAAAACAAGAGGCCCCACAGGACGGACGCCTTCGTCCGTCAGAGCCTCGAAATGGCACAGGCGCGGCGGAATGGGCCAGGTCCGGACGGACGTGGGCGTCCGTTCTACGGGGCCTTGCCTGCAGGCGTTGCGTGCGGTTCCGCCTTCCATTCTACTACCGCGCTGCGGGCACGGATTGCTCGTGGAATTCGACGTTTAATTTCGGAATCGACTCCTCATGCAGCACCCGATTCTTGTCACCGGCGGAGCTGGTTTTCTCGGCAGCCACCTTTGCGACCGGCTCATCGAGCAGGGCCATGAGGTCATTTGTCTGGACAGTTTTTTCACCGGTCGGCGAGAAAATATCGCTCATCTGGTCGGGCATCCTCGCTTCGAGGTCATCCGGCACGACATTGTTCTGCCGATCACGCTGGACGTTTCGCGAATCTACAATCTCGCCTGCCCGGCCTCGCCGGTCGCGTACCAGCACAACCCGATCAAGACGATCAAGACTTCCACCGTTGGCGTCGTCAATGTGCTTGGCCTGGCCAAACGGTGCGGGGCGAGATTCCTCCAGGCCTCGACGTCCGAAGTGTATGGCGATCCGGAAGTCCACCCGCAGACCGAGGACTACTGGGGCAACGTCAACCCGCTTGGCCCGCGAAGCTGCTACGACGAAGGCAAGCGCGTCGCCGAGTCGCTCTGCGTCAACTACGCGAACTCGCACGGAGTCGAAACGCGGCTCATCCGGATTTTCAACACGTATGGCCCGCGGATGGATCCGAACGATGGGCGGGTCATCTCCAATTTCATCATGCAGGCTCTGCGCGGTGAGCCGATCACGATTTACGGCGACGGCTCGCAGACGCGTTCGTTCTGTTACGTCGACGATCTTCTCGCCGGAATGATGGCGCTGATGGACCACGACGATAACGAGCTCGGCCCGGTCAACATCGGCAACCCGGTTGAGCGAACGATGCTGGAGCTGGCCGAGGCCGTCATCGAAGTCACGGCCTCGAACTCGAAGATCGAGCACCACCCACTGCCGAAGGACGACCCGACCCGCCGCTGCCCGAATATCGACAAGGCTAAAGCGAATCTTGGCTGGGAGCCGAAGGTTGAACTGACGGCGGGCCTGGAAAAAACCGTCACGTACTATCGCGGGCAGCTCGCAAAGAGTTGATGCCCCAGGAACTCCATCGGAGGGAGTCATGGCCGAATCCTCAGACAAACTTCTGCGAGAAGCCGTCTCACTGCTGCGCGAAATTCGCGATCGACTGGACCGGGCGGAAGACATGCGCGAGTCGATGCTCGACGAACTGGGGGACCAGTTTGACAGCGCTTCCGCGATGCTGACCGACGACCTGCCGGATTCCGACTACGACGAGCAGCTTGCCGAGATGCAGGAAGCCGCGCGACTGGCCGAAGAAGAAACTCGCGACTTCCGCGAAGTTGTCACTTTGGAATTGCGGGCTCAGTCCGCAATTCTTACTCGGATCGCTGACGCGCTCGGGGCGCAGAGAAAGGACATCTCAGAATGAGCAGATACCTCGTCACCGGAGCGGCCGGGTTCATCGGGTTTCACCTGACGCAGAAACTTCTCGCGCGAGGTGATCAGGTCGTCGGACTCGACAACGTCAACGACTATTACCGGGTCCAGTTGAAGCGTGACCGATTGTCGCAGCTGATCGGTCGGGACGGTTTCGAATTTCACGAGCTTGACATCGCCGACCGCACCGCGATGCCGCGTTTCTTCAAGGAGAATTCCTTCGACGTTGTCGTGAATCTCGCTGCACAGGCAGGCGTGCGATATTCGCTGACGAATCCTCACGCGTACGTCGATGCCAACCTGACCGGCTTTGTCAACGTCCTGGAAGGCTGCCGCCACTCGCGCGTCAAGCACCTGGTTTATGCCTCGTCGAGCTCCGTCTACGGTGGCAACACGACGATGCCGTTTTCGATTCACCACAACGTCGATCATCCCGTCAGCCTGTACGCTGCCACGAAGAAGGCCAACGAACTGATGGCTCATACCTACAGCCATCTCTACGGCCTGCCGACGACCGGACTGCGGTTTTTTACCGTGTACGGCCCGTGGGGGCGGCCGGACATGGCTCTCTTCCTGTTCACGGAGGCGATCCTCAACGGAAAACCAATCGACGTCTTTAATGAAGGGAAGATGCAGCGGGATTTCACCTACGTGGCCGACATCGTTGAGGGCATTGTCCGCGTTTCTGACAACACGGCGGCCGCCAATCCCGACTGGTCGAGTGCCGAGCCAGACCCGGCCACAAGCAAAGCTCCGTACCGTGTTTACAACATCGGCAACAACCAGCCGGTCGAGCTGATGCACATGATCGAGACGCTCGAAAAGTGCCTCGGCCGGAAAGCGGAAAAGAACATGATGCCGATGCAGCCAGGAGATGTCCCCGCGACGTTTGCCGATGTCGATGATCTCGTCCGTGACGTCGGCTTCAAACCGGCAACATCCATCGAAGACGGCATCGCCCGTTTCGTCGAGTGGTATCGCGATTATCACGACGTGTGATCCTGAGCAGTCATCCCTGTCCACAAAGGCGCGCCATCGAACTCCGGAAGACCCAATGAGCTACACCGTTTCTGACATCGCCGGAATGATCGATCACTCGATGCTCAAGCCTGTGCAGACGGTTGCGGAACTGGAAGCCGGCTGCCATCTCGCCATCGAGCTCGGAGCTGCCAGCGTCTGCCTGGTTCCGTTCTTCCAGAAACGCTGTGCGGAAATTCTCAGTGGCAGTCCGGTCAAAGCGAGCACCGTCATCGGCTTCCCGCACGGAGCCCACGCGACCTCGGTCAAAGTCGCGGAAGCGGCGCAGGCCATCGAAGACGGAGCTCAGGAACTCGACGTCGTCGTGAATGTCAACCAGGTGCTCAGCGGGAACTGGGATTATGTGGAGGCGGAATTGAAAGCGGTCATCGCAGTCGCGAAAGACGCCGGTCAGGCCACGAAGGTCATCTTCGAAAACTGCTACCTCAACAACGACCAGAAGATCCGCCTCTGTAAAATCAGCAGCGACCTCGGAGCCGAATGGGTCAAGACCTCAACGGGATACGGGACTCACGGAGCGACGGTCGCCGACCTGAAACTGATGGTTGAAAACACGCCGGATACGGTTCAGGTCAAAGCGGCAGGAGGGATCCGCGATCTCGACACGTTGCTGTCGTTTCGAGAGATCAGTCCAAGAATCACGCGCTGCGGAGCCAGCGCGACGCAGGCGATCCTCGACGAATGCCGCGAGCGGCTCGCGAGGTAAGAGCTGTCGCCGCTGCCTGCAACGGCGCTTCGCCTGAAAGAGGCTGCGGTTGGATGCGGGTCCAGGAATTTCGCATCAATCGGTTGTGATATGAGCTTCCACTCGTGATCATCCGCGCGATCACCAATTTGGTGGTAGCCGCGTTCAATGGAACCGGCGGCGCGAGGGATTGCGTTGGGTTGAGTGAGAATTGATTGCTCAACCAATGGCTCAGTCTTCTCCGCGTCGACCGTCCAATCCAGCGGCTGGTTCTCGACTACTCGACGGAGGAGCAACCATGCGAGACCAGGATCACCCGGTAGGGAGCCATTCCGGCTTCAACCGACGTGACTTCCTCAAGGGATCGGGAGCGGCCGTTGCGGCCACTGCCATCGCGACCGGGGAAGCAGAAGCTCAGGCGAAGACGAAAGCCAATGTCGTCCCCGCCCGGGCCGTTGACATTAAGCTGAAGATCAACGGGAAGAATGAGACGCTGAAGCTGGAGCCGCGAACGACGCTGCTCGACGCGCTTCGCAACTGGCTGAACCTGACTGGCTGCAAAGAGGTCTGCGACACGACCAACTGCGGCGCCTGCACGGTTCAGGTGAACGGCAAGGCTCTTTATGCCTGCAGCGTGCTCGCCATCGAGTGCGAAGGCAAAGAGATCAAGACTGTCGAAGCTCTCCGCAGTGGCGATAAGGTCGACGAGGTCATCAGCGGTTTCGTCAAGCACGATGCCATGCAGTGCGGTTTCTGCACTCCTGGCTTCGTCGTCGCGACGCGAACGCTTCTGGATAAGAATCCGAAGGCGACTCGCAAAGAGATCGACGCCGGTCTGGGCGGCAACATCTGCCGCTGCGGCACCTATGACGGAATCGCCGCCTGTGCCATGGAAATCTCGAAGGGAGGTGCCTGATGGCCGAACGAGAAGTCACCTGGGGTCCCCGCGGTTCTCACACGCTGATCGGGAAAGAAGTCTCCCGCATCGACGGTGTCGAAAAAGCGTCGGGTGCTGCCAAATACACGAACGATATGAACCAGCCCGGCACTCTGTTCGCCCGGCTGCTGACCTGTACTCACGCGAAAGCCAAGGTCACTCGACTGAACGTCGACAAGGCCAAAGCCATCGCCGGAGTTCACACTGTTTACCTCTTTAAAGACATCGGTGAGAACGCGGAGTGCAACTACGACGGCGAACTGGTCGCCGCCGTGGCTGCCGAGACAGCCGACATCGCCGAAGACGGAGTGCGGGCGATCGAAGTCGCCTACGAAGTTCTGCCTCACGTCGTCGACGAGCAGGATCTTGAGGCTGCCCGCGCGGCGAAGCGACTGAAGTACGACGACGATGGCAAAGAAGTTCCGCTCGTCGACCGAACAGTCGGCGATCCGGACAAGGCGATTGCGGACGCCGACGTGGTCCACACGGGCTACTACGGAATCCACACGATCAGCCACATGTGTCTGGAACCTCACGGAGCCCACTGTACCTGGGACGAAAGTGGCGATGGGCCGAAGCTGACGGCCAGGCATTCGACACAGGCGGTCTCGACAACCGGACCGCAGTTTGCGTCGCAGTTCGGACTCGACGCGTCCGACGTTCGAGTCATCTGCAACTACATCGGCGGCGGCTTCGGGTCGAAGTTCGCAGCCGATATCTGGGGCTGGGCCGCGGCTCAAATGTCGAAGGACACGGGACGTCCCGTTCGCCTGATGCTCGATCGAGCGACCGAGCTGAAGACTCCGGGAACTCGTCCCTCTGGTTTTGCCAACGTCACGGTCGCCGCGACCAAAGACGGCAAAATCACGGCCTGGAAGAGTCACCATTGGGGTACAAACGGGCCGCAGGGTGGAACGATTGACGGCAACCAGATGCCGTATGTCTTCGACCCGCCGAACAAGCACGTCGTTTCTCAGGGCATTGCGACGGACTGCGGTCCGAACCGGGCCTGGCGAGCTCCCAACCATCCTCAGCTTTGTGCCATCACGGACACGGCGCTGACGGACCTGGCTGCGAAGCTCAACATGAGCCCGGTCGACCTTTACAAAGCCAACCTCGATCAGCTCGACGATACCGCGAAAGAGAACAGCAAACTTTACGCTGCCGAACTCGACCGCGCCGCCGAACTGATGGAGTGGGAGAAGAAGTGGCATGCTCACGGCAAAGGCGGAAACGGTCCCGTCAAACGCGGCCTGGGCGTGGCTCTGCATCGCTGGGGTGGCCAGTCTGTCAAGTGCTCATCCGAGGTCCGCATCTTCGCTGACGGCGGTGCTCAGGCTTCGATTGGCAGTCAGGATCTGGGAACCGGCACTCGAACCGTCATCGCGATGGTTCTTGCGGAGACCTGTGGACTTCCGCTCGAGAAAGTCAAAGCCCGACTCGGCAGTAACGAGTACGTCTACGGAAATCCGTCGGGCGGTTCGATCACTGTCGGCAGCGTGACGGGTGCGACTCGTCGTGCTGCACTGGAGGCGACAGGAATTCTGTTTGACAAGGTCGCTGAGAAGTACAAAGTCGATGCGAAAACACTTTCGCTCGGTGATGAAGCGGTCTGGTCGGACAAGAAGAAAGTCTGCTCGTGGAAAGACGCCTGCCGACTGATCGGTCCTGAGCCGATCACCGCGACCGGTCCCAGCCCGGTGGCGGACGGCCTCACCAGCAAGCTTGTTGGTGGAGTTCAGATGGCAGACGTTTCGGTCGACACCGAAACCGGCGTCATTCGAATTAACCGGATGGTCGCCGTTCAGGACTGCGGTCTGGTCATCAACGAGAAGACCGCGAAAAGTCAGGTCTATGGCGGACTCATTATGGGCATCGCGTATGCCACGAATGAGGAACGCATCATGGACAACAACTCCGGCCGCTATATCAATGCGGACATGGAGACGTACAAACTGCCTCGAATTGGCGATATCGGCGAACTAATCGTCGAGTTTTACCAGCCGGACAGTGAGTACAACCGCGGTGTCGTCGGGCTCGGCGAGCCACCAGTCATTTCAACGGGTGCGGCCATCGCCAATGCCGTTGCGAATGCGACGGGTGTTCGAGTTCCGGTTCTGCCCATGACTCCCAAGCGGGTGCTTGACGCACTCGCCCAGGCATAGAAAGGAGGTCTGCGATGAGACCATTTGAATATGCACGACCTCAGACTGAAGCGGAAGCCGTTGAGCTGCTCAGCGATCATGATGGAAAGACAGCCGTCCTTGCGGGCGGCACAGACATCATGAATCTGTTGCGGCGAGACGCCATCCAGCCCAGACGGCTGGTCGACATCAAGCACATTTCGTCGATGCAGGGCATTCGCCAGGCGGACGGCGGGGTGCTCGTTGGCTCGCTGGTGACTCTCGAAGATGCGGCCGAAAGCCCGTTGCTGGCTGAGCATCGCTCGGTGCTGCAGGTGGCCCACGCTCATAAGGCGATCCAGATTCAGCAGGCGGGTACGCTCGCCGGCGATCTGTGTCAGCTGCCTCACTGCTGGTACTTCCGAAACGGTTACGGACTGCTCGGAATGGAAAATGGCCTGTCCATGGCGGAGGCCGGAGACAATCGCTACCACGCGATCTTCGGCAACCGTGGTCCAGCCAAATTCGTCAGCGGCTCGCGTTTCGCTCCCGCGATGATTGCCTGGGGAGCGAAAGTCCGCGTTGTCGGACCGGAAGGCGAGGAGTTCATTCCGCTGGAATACTTCTTTGCCACTCCGAAAACCGACCGGCAGAACGTCACCGTGCTGAGGCCAGGACAGCTTGTCACACACGTGTGGCTGCCGTCACGGACTGCGGACATCGTGAGCGGTGCCTACGAGGTTCTCGAGCTGAACGGACTGGACCGCCCGCAGGCGGCGGCCGCTGTCACTCTGAAAATGCAGAGCGGCATCGTTCGGGACGCTCGGATCGTCATGGGCCATGTGGCTCCGACACCGTGGGTGGCTCAGGAAGCGGCGAATGCTCTCATCGGCCAGTCGGTCAATGAGGACACCGCTTCCCGCGTCGGCGACATCGCTGTTGCCGGAGCGACTCCGCTTTCGATGAACGGTTTCAAAGTTCAGATGGCCCGTGCCGCCGTGAAGCGATCACTGCTTCGGGCCGTCGGCCAGCTGGATGAAGCCCTCGTTTAACAAACCTCGGAGCCCGGTCGGCAACCGCGCCGGCCCGCTCCCTTGAATAAGGAAGAGAGCCATGCAGCACGAACTCGAAGTCGTCCGCGGCGAACGGTGTCGTCATCTGCTCTCGAAAGGCCTGTACCTGAATGCCGGCCTGCCGAAGGAAGAACACGCGACTGGCGACGGAAACTTCTGGTGCTCCAACACTCAGACGGTGTGGGGCCCGGACAAAGGCTTCTGCAACGGAGAGGACTGCACCGACGCAACCCGCTCCTGCTACGAAGCTCCGTAGAGCGATTGGGCTTGCACAGAGCCGAAAGCCCGCACAGACCGCCTGTGCGGGCTTTTGTTGGTGTTTCTTCCAACCTCGCCGCCTGTCAACGGTTTTCCGTTTACATCATCCATGTAAACGCGATTGTGTTTACAAGTGAAAAGTAAACGTATTTGCGTTGACAGGCGTGCTGGCATGGGAAAACGAAAAACATCCGCACGCAAGACCGCGACGAGACGTCCCGTGTCGCCCCCCTGCATTGCACTCATTGCCGACATCGTCCGGTCCCGTCGCTTCCAGGGTCAAGCCAGGGAGAGACTCCAGGAAAAAGTTCAGCTCGTCCTCGATGAACTCAATGAGGCCTGCAAATCAGCGTTACTGGCTCGGTTCACGATTACGATCGGCGACCAGTTTCAGGCACTTTTTCGCACAGCCAGGCCTGTCGCCAATCTGTTGTGGGATCTCGAAAGTGCCATGCCGGAAGTCGAGCTGAGGATTGGCATTGGCCATGGAAAACTGGACACTGAATTGAGGCAGGAGGCCGTCGGCATGGACGGCCCGGTCTGGCATCAGGCCCGTGACGCTGTTGAGGAGGCGAAGAAGGAGTCACTTGCCGGAGGCGTCTTCCGTGGATTCAAAGCGGATGATGAGGTGCTCAACGGAATGGCTCGATTGTTGAACCACGTCCGCAGCCAGTGGACCGACCGGCAACGATCGGTGATTCGTCTGCTTCGTGACCCGGCAACAGCCAGCCAGACGGAAGTCGCCAGCAAGTTGAACCTCAGCAGGCAGGCCGTTCACAATCGGCTGAAGTCCACCGGCTGGTTTGCATGGAGCGACGCCGAGAAAGCATTCCGACAGGTCCTGTCGCAATACGACTACACCGAGAAATGGGTGCAGAGGTTATCGTGACGCTTCAGTTTCCAGACACTCCTTCGAGCAATCTCCTGTGGTCGCAGATGCTGCTCGTCTGGTGCGTCACGCACTATTTCTTCGGCCGGACAAAGCCGGCAATTATCGGGGAGAGCCCGTCGCTCTTTGGACGCAGCCTCGTCGCGGCACTTGCCTCGTCGCGGCACTTGCCTCGTCCGCGTTGCCTGGCCTTGCCTGCGAAAACTGCGGGCCGAGAGTTCTTTTATTTGTGATGACCGTTCTTTTCTCCGGCATTCTGCTCAACCAGAGAAATGCGTCTCAATCGGAGCCACTCTCACCGATGATGCCGGCCGTTCGGAAAGTCCTTTTCACGGTGGCATACGGTCTTGGGTCAGGCTGGATCGTCGCTGTGAATCAGCTCGAAATTAAACACCCGCTGCTGTCGGTCGACCTGCCTGCGAATCAGCTCGCTCTGGCCGCAATGTTTACCGCGTTCGGAGCATTCATGCTGGATGGTGGAACGATCATCGTGCGAGGCATTCTCGATCGATGCGGAACGAAGCCGTTGCTTGCGGGCGACGACGAGAAGAATGCCGGCCGACGAACTCGAACTCGAACTCGAAGCCGAACCTCGGACGCGGCAGCTAAAGAAACGCGCCGCACGTTGCCGATGCGGAATACAACCGTGGGCGGATGATCGGAGAACTGGAACGGGCCCTGCTGCTCGTCATGGTGTTTCTCGACCAGTATTTTGCGATCAGTTTTCTGCTCGGCGCAAAAGGGCTGATCCGGTCGCGCGAATTCGAGGACCGTAACTCCGCCGAGTATTTTCTGATTGGGACACTCACAAGCATTCTGCTGGCCGTATGGGCGGGGATCGCTCTGCAGAGGTATGCGATGTGGCTGGGCCTGTGATCCTCGTTGACACCTTTTCTTCGCGGCCGGTATCATATCGGGCAACATTTATGCCGACTTAAGACCGGTACAATTCCGCAGGGAAGCTGCTTCGGAGACAGAGAATGCTGACAATTTCAGGACGATCGACCGGACAGAACCAGGGCTATTGCGACGGGTTTTCCCGTCGAAATTTCCTCACCATTGGTGGGATGGCTCTGGGAGGACTGGCATTGCCAGAGGTTCTGCGATCTGAAGCCGCAGCCGGAGTCGCATCGACTCACAAAGGCATCATCAATATCTACCTGCCCGGTGGACCATCACACATCGACCTGTGGGACCAGAAACCGGAAGCCCCGGCGGAAATTCGCGGCGAGTTTCGTCCGATTCAGACAAACGTGCCGGGCATCGAAATCTGCGAGATGTTTCCGCGGATGGCTCAGATGATGGATAAGTTCGTCCCGGTCCGCTCGATCAGCGACGCCGACGGGCGGCACGACGGCTATCAGTGCATGACCGGTCGGCGCCGTGGCGACCGCACGCCTCCTGGTGGCTGGCCGGCTGCGGGTTCGTGGGTTTCACACATCCAGGGCGCGGTCAATGGAGCCGTCCCGCCCAACGTCGCTCTCATGTACGCAACGGGTAATAAAACCTGGGGGGAGACCGGTGACGGCGGCTATCTGGGTGTCGCTGCGAATCCGTTTAACCTTGTTGGCCGCGAGGCTCGAAGCAGCAACGCCAGCATGACGTTGCAGGGGATCACTCTGGAGCGGCTGAAAGATCGAGGATCACTCGTCAAGGCGTTTGATCAGTTTAAACGGGACGCCGACACGACCGGAGTCATGGAGAGCATGGATGTTTATGGCCAGCAGGCGATGGGCATCCTGACCTCATCCGACCTGGCCAACGCTCTCGACCTGACCAAAGAAGATCCTGCGATCGTCGCCCGCTATGGGGCGAGTCAGGAAAAATTTCAGCGGGACGGTGCTCCCAAAATGATTGAGAACTTCTGTGTGGCAAGGCGACTCATCGAGGCAGGAGCCAGATATGTCTCGCTCAACTACAGCCGCTGGGACTGGCACGGCGGAGACGGCATGAACTTCCCGCGGTCACGTGAGGAGTTCCCGTTGCTTGACCAGGGGCTTTCGGCGCTCGTTACGGATCTTCATGAGCGAGGGCTCGACCGGGACGTCGCCGTCGTCGTCTGGGGTGAGTTTGGACGTACGCCGAAAATCAATCAGAACAACAGCCGCGACCACTGGCCTCAAGTTTCGTGTGCCATGCTGGCTGGCGGCGGCATGACGACAGGGCAGGTCATCGGATCCACAAACCGGTACGGCGAATACGCGGCCGAGCGACCGGTCAAGTTCCAGGAAGTCTTCGCCTCCCTCTACAAGTGTGCCGGAATCGATTCTTCGAACACGCGAATATTCGATCAGTCAGGGGTTCCACAGTATCTGGTCGACCAGGGCGTCGAGCCGATGCACGAACTGTTTTAGAGCTGCGAGGTGGCTCGCCACCGCACGTCGATCTCACTCACGGGAAATGAACGAAGCGAGTGACGGACTGAATTCAGCCTGCAGAAAAGTAAGGACTGTCCGCCAGAAAACGGACATCCAGTCTCCCACCACGAGAGTGCAATGCTCAAGATTTTCGGCTCATCCAAAAAGCTTTGCGACAGCGTGTCGCGTCGAGAAGCACTCCAGATTGGAGCTCTCGGCATCGGCGGCTTGACTCTGACGGACCTTCTCCGTGCCGAGGCGGCTTCCGGCACGAAGTCTCACAAAGCCATCATCATGATCTATATGTGCGGAGCGCCTTCGCACCAGGACATGTACGATCTGAAAATGGACGCTCCGTCCGAAATTCGTGGCGAGTTTCGTCCAATCGAAACGAGTGTGCCGGGCATCGAGATCTGCGAGCACATGCCGCGCGTCGCGGCCAACATGGACAAGTTCGCCGCGCTGCGTTCGGTTGTCGGCTCGCCAAACGGTTCTCACGACTCATTCATTTGTTACACCGGCCGGACGACTCAGAACCAGCCATCCGGCGGCTGGCCAGCGATGGGGCCGTGTGTCTCGAAAGTTCTTGGAGCGGTCAATGATTCCGTGCCGCCGTTCGTCGGGCTTGCTCCGGATACCGGGCATCCTCCATACGGCTCACCGGGCCTGCCTGGATTTCTCGGCGTTCAACACGCCGCGTTTCGTCCGTCTGGACCGAGCCGCCAGGACATGGTTCTCAACGGGATCTCCACTGACCGACTGGGAGACCGCAAGCACCTGTTGGCTCACTTCGACAATCTTCGCCGCGACGTCGATGCGTCCGGTACTCTGGCAGGAATGGACACGATCACGAAACAGGCGTTTGATATTCTCACGTCGAGCCGCCTGGTCGACGCACTCGACCTCTCGAAAGAGGATCCGAAGATCCGCGAGAAGTACGGCCAGGGCGATCCGAAGAATTACGGCGACGGCTCGCCGCGGAACCTTGAGCATTTTCTGATGGCTCGTCGTCTGGTTGAGGCCGGATGCCGGGTTGTCTCGCTCAACTTTGGCCGCTGGGATTTTCACAGCAACAATTTCGGGGGTCTGAAGGACACTCACCTGCCGTTGTTCGATCAGGGCCTGGCGGCGCTTGTCGAGGACCTGCATGAACGAGGTCTTGCCGACGACGTGTCTGTTGTCGCCTGGGGAGAATTTGGCCGGACCCCGAGGATTAACAAGGATGCTGGTCGAGACCACTGGCCGCAGGTCGGTGGTGGAATCGTCGCTGGCGGCGGCATGAAGACCGGCCAGGTCGTCGGCTCGACCGATCGTCTGGGCGGCGCTCCGCAGGACCGCCCCATTCATTTCGGCGAGGTTCTTGCGACGCTGTATCGCAACATTGGAGTCAACGGCAACGACACGACTGTCCCCGACCTTTCCGGCCGCCCGCAATACCTGATCGACCAGCACCAGCCGATGCCGGAACTGATCTGAGCAGTCCGATCCCGCTTTGCCAAATGTAATTCCGCTGGCAAGCGAGCATCCTGGCTTCCGCTGCCCGTGGGACGGACGGCTGAGTTCGAAAACAGCTTTTGGCGTTGCTCGGTCAGGGTTCACGGCAGCGAACCGTGCCAGGTCCTGGCGATTGCACATTTGCCCGGGCTGTCGTCCCTCGACCACCGCAGTCTTGCCTCGAACAGAAAGCCGACAGCAGCACAATGTCAGCCGCGCCGGATCAAGCCGTCTCACCAGAGCACATGATCGCCATGGTTTCAGAGAGCACTCTGTTCCATAACTTCAATCCTGCGCGACTGTTGAATTTGCGAGATCAGCTGGAGTTTGTGAGGCTGGAGCCGGGCGAGGTTCTGTTCAACGAAGGCGAGTCCATTGATTCACTTTTTATTCTTGTCGACGGAGAACTGAATGAATGCGGTTCGCCTGACTCAAGAGTGCTCGCAATTAAACGGACCGACTTCGAGGCGAATCCGGGGGTCGGGGCAAAACGGCTACTGACGGACGAGATTCGCGTTTCGACAGTGACGGCCGCCACCAGGAGTGGGCTCGTCAAGCTCTCCAAAGATGCCTTCATGAACTCGTCATTCATGGGGCTTGATCAGAACGCGTTGCAACGCGACATCTTGAGGCGGCTGCTCGAGGGTGAATTGAAACAGGTCCTGGTTCCGATGTTCGGTCTGAAGGACATGGGAATGTTCAATGACCTGGTAAAACGTCTGGAGTGGGTTCATTTCGGGAGAGGCGAGTACATCTACAGACAGGGCGACGAGTCGGACTGTTTTTACATTCTGATGAGTGGGCGGCTTCAACTTCTCGTGAAGAAAGACGACCGTGATGAAGCGGAACCGGTCGACGAAGTCAGTCCTGGTTCGCCCGTCGGCGAAATGGGCGTCACCACGGGCGAGAGGCGGACTGCCACTGTCATCGCGTCCCGGGATTCCGAGCTGGTCCGTTTTTCAAAGCAGGACTTCGATGATGTTGCCGTTCGCTACCCGCAACTCTGGCGGCACCTGACTCAAGTCATCGTTCAGCGACTCAGGAAGTCGTACCTGAAGCCGGACCGAAAAACGCTCAGCTCCAACATCCTGATCGTCCCCGCTTCAAATGGTCTTCCGCTGACGGATTTTGCAGGCCATCTCAGGAGAACGCTCGCTGAAAATCCGCCAGGGAATTCATCCGGCCTGTTGCTCACCAGCGAAGACGTCGATCGGTGCCTGGGCATCCCGAACATCTCTCAATCAACCCGCGGTGCCAGGCACGAGCTGAGATTGCGGGTCTGGCTGACCGAGCAGGAAAAGAACCACGGAGTCGTTCTGCTGGTGGCAGACTCCGAAGTGACCGAATGGACCTCGCGGTGTATCCGCCGCGCGGACGAGGTCATGTATGTCGCAGCCGCCGGCACCACACCGGAAACCGGTCGTGTTGCGCAGGAAGTTCAGGATCAGGCAGAAGCTCACCAGGCCGGTCGACGAACATCGCTCGTCCTCCTGCACCCCGGAGACGCTGATCGTCCCCGTGGAACGGCTGCCTGGCTGGACCAGTTCGGACTGCGCAATTCGAAGGGCAGCCCGCAATCACCAGGCCGACACTTTCATATTCGAAATGGACTCGACAGCGATTTTGGACGACTGGCCCGGTTTGTGACACGTCGAGAAGTCGGGCTTGTGCTGAGCGGTGGCGGAGCTCGCGGGTTTGCTCATGTGGGCTGCATTCGGGCCATGCGTGAGCAGGGGATTCCGATCGACATGATCGGCGGCGTCAGCATGGGAAGTGTTGTCGCTGCCGCCTACGCGCATGATCCCGAGGAATTCGACAAGACCATCAGCAAGGTCAAATCGCAGTTGCCGGGAATCCTGTCGGACAAGACGATCCCAGTCGTCTCGGTGTACCGGGGACGCCGTTTTGATCGGCGTCTCATGAACTGGTTTGGCGAGACGCAGATCGAAGATCTCTGGCTGCCTTTCTTCTGTGTGACGAGCAACCTGACACGAGCGGAAATCTACGTTCACGATACGGGCCCGCTCTGGTGGGCGGTCCGGGCCAGCGGAACTCTCCCGGGAATCTCGACACCAGTCGTCCATGACCACCAGTTACTGTTCGACGGTTGCCTGCTCGACAACCTGCCCATGGACGTGATGCGGAAGCGGATGTACGAGTCTTATGTCGTGGCCGTTGACGTTGTGCCGGAACACGACCTGAACGTCGACGTGTCCACTCCGATCCAGAGCCCTCCGGGCTGGTGGCTGATCCTCAATAAGATCAACCCGTTCGCGAAGACCTATGATCTGCCAAACATCTTTTCGATTCTGCAGCGCGCCGGAGAACTCGGAAGTGTCTACGGGCGAAAGCAACTGAAAGAGGGGAGATACGCCGACCTCTATCTGGAACCCTCGGTCGCCGAGATTCGTATCGCCGATTTCAAGCAGCTCCAGCACTCAGAGAAAATCGGTTACGACGAATGCGGAAAAGAACTGGCCAAATGGTGGAGTGAGGTGCAAACTCCACCAGCCCATCCGTAAGCGAGCTTTGAGGCGGCCTGATCGTCACTTCTCTGCCAACTCTGCGACGAGGTCGTCTGATCGTCAGCATGCCGATCAGCGAGACTCGTTCAGGCTCAAAGATGCGACGAGGGCTTTGTCAGGACTGAATTTACGGGTCGCAGTTTCAGTGGCGTAAGCTTCCAGCTTGCGATGTTCGGTCACAGTCGACGGCAAGCAGGATGCTTACCCCACTTTTCCGCTCTGACAGAGCACTACGTTTTCCGTCACCTTTCAGCAACAGCCAACCAGACGTAAGAATCACGGTTCTTCGTATCGGTTCTCCAGGCGGAATTTCGGGTTCGCTTCCAGGTACGCTGTGATGCGGTCTTTCCTGGCGAGGGCCTGCGGGATGAAATCGAGCGCCTGCTGAAGACGGTCGTTGGGCTCGGCACAACTGAATCGAAGAAAACCGTGGCCGGCCTCGCCGAAGCACTCGCCGCCCAGGCAGGCGACTCCGAAGTGGTCGTCGGCTCCTTCGAGAAGGTACAGAGCCAGGCCGTGGCTCTTAATCCCGAGCCGGTTGCAGATCGGAGCGACGTTCGGGAAGACGTAAAACGTTGAGGTCGGATCGAGCGACTTGAAGCCTTCGATCTGGTTGAGGCCGTCCGTCAGCAGGACGACCTTCTCGCGAAACTTGAGCATCACCTCATCCCGCTCGACGCTGTCGTTTCGGAGCGCGGCCGCTCCGGCGAGCTGGACCAGCGGCGGGGTGCAGGACAGAGTCGTGTTAACCATCTTGCCGATCGCCGTGGCAATTTCATTGCCGGTGACACAGAAGCCCAGCCGCCAGCCGCTCATGCTGTAGGACTTGCTGAACGTGTACGCGGCGACGCACTGATCCATCATGCCGGGCTGCTCCAGCAGCGAGTGATGCCGGCCTTTCCAGACCATGTGGCAGTACGGCTCGTCGCTGAACACGGCGACGTCTTTGCCGCGGATGAGATCGGCGATGTCCCGCAGGTCCTGCTCAAGCGTGATGCCGCCCGTCGGGTTGTGCGGCGAGTTCAGCATGACTGCCTTGGGTGAGGGATCGTTGTTGAGGAAGTCCTCAATGTCCGAAACCGCCGGCCGGAACTCATTGCTCTGCTTGAGCGCGGCGAACACCGGCCTCGCCTGACGTCGAGCGATGTTCGGCACGTAAGTCGGAAAGTACGGACTGAAAACAAGACAGCCGTCTCCCGGATTCAGGAACGCCTCGCAGAAGAACTGCTCGAAGACCTTTGCTCCCGGCCCGGCGATAATGTTTGAGGCTTCGGCCGGAATGTTGAATTCGTTTTTGACGAAGGCGGCGGCGGCTTCACGAAACTCCGGGATGCCGGGCGACGGGCAGTAGTGAGTCGCTCCGCCCGCGATGGCGTCGACTCCGGACTGTTTGGCGCTCGCGGTCGAGTCGAACGGGCTGTCGCCGATTTCGAGTTCGACGACGTCTTTGCCCTGTGCTTTGAGTTGTTTGGCGACGGCCAGAACCGTGAATGCGGTCTCGACGGTCAGGCTCTTTGAGAATTCGCTGAGTGTTGCGGACACAGGGGGATCCTTTTCGTGTGTGACTCTGGAAGCGGGGAAGAATCGGGGATTCGTCGCGCGGAAGCAACTATGGAGAACTGCCCGCAGAGAACATGTCAGCATTGACTCATCAGGCACGCCAGAGACAAGGGTGAATCGCATCTGTCGCCAATAGTCGCGCTTCTGCTATCGTTCCGCCGATTTTAGTTTCGACGTTGCGAAACCCTCGCGGGAGCTTCCGAGTGGAACTTGAGTGGTACACGCTGATCAGCCTTGGGCTGATGCTGGGAACGGCACTCGTGGGCGGCCAGCTCGCCCGGATGGCGGGCGTGCCCCGAGTCACTGCGTACCTGCTTGCCGGACTGCTGCTGGGGCCGCACGCTTTTCATCTGATTGAGCACGACCAGCTCGAAGCCCTCACGCCGATCGCCCGCCTGGCGATGGCTCTCGTGCTGTTCAACATTGGCTGTCAGTTCACGCTGGTTTATTTCCGCAAGATCCTTCATCGAGCGATCCGGTATTCACTTGGCGAGATCGGCCTGACGTTTGTGCTGGTCGGCTTCGGCATGCTGCTGGTTCAGTCGCTGGCGGGTGAGCCCGTTTCCTGGAGAGCCGCTTTTCTGCTGGGAGTCCTGGCACTGGCAACGGCTCCTGCGACGACGATTCTCGTGTTGAAAGAAAACAAGTCCGAGGGGCCTGTCACCGAGTTCGCGACGGCTCTGGTCGTGTTTAATAATCTGGCGGCCGTCGTACTGTTCGAAGTGATGTTTCTCCTCATCCACTACAACGACGGTCACCTGGGAAATTCGCTCCCAACGGAACTGCTGAAACTGGCTCAGGATCTCGTGGGCTCGGTCGCCCTCGGATTCGCGGGCGGGCTGCTGGCGAGTTACGGCTGCGCGATGCTCAGCCAGGAGCGGTGGCTGATTCTGCTGATCGCGATCTCAACGCTGCTGCTGGGAATGTGTGGAGCCTTTGGTGTCCCTTACCTGCTGACGTTTCTGGCAATGGGAATGACGGTTGCCAACGCGTCGGATCAGGTGAAGGAAATCGGCAGCGAGTTGCAGCGAGTGACCGGCCTGCTGTGTGTGCTGTTTTTCACAATTCACGGAGCTGAACTGAATCCCGGCCTGCTGTTCAACGCCAGCGAAAGCAGCCTGCTGATCATCGCCGGAGGCTACGTCCTGCTTCGCTCGGCCGGAAAGGTTTTCGGCATCTACATTGCTGCCAGGAAGGACGATCAGGTTGTCCGACGGTGGCTGGGTCCAACCCTCGTTGCCCAGGCCGGAGCGGCCGTTGCTCTGGCCTCGATGGCCGCCGCTGACGGAGAAGCCGGTCTCGGCGAAACGGGTAAGCAGCTTCAACTCGTCATTCTGAGTTCGGTCGTCATCTTCGAACTGATCGGGCCGATTCTGATTCAAACATCGGTCATTCAGGCCGGCGAGGTGCCCGTTTCCCAGGTCATCACCCGCTCCGCGACTGGACCACTGGAAGAACTGCTCGCTCTGATCAACAGGTTGCGAGTGGCTTTCGGATTCAACCCCTTTGAAGGTCGATCGGCAAGTGAGATCACCGTCGGGCAGGTCATGCGGCGAAACATCAAGGGAATCGACTCGCGGGCGGAGTTCGAAGAGGTTCTGGACTACATCGAAGACAGTCACATCAACACGAACCCGGTGGTCAATCGGGACGGACAACTTGTCGGCGTCATCCGCTACTCCGATCTGCGAGACGTTCTGTTTGATCCTGGCTCCGCACACCTGGTGCGAGCCGACGATCTGGCAGGCCCGGTTTCAAAAACGATCACGCCGGACGCTCACCTGGACGAAGTCTGGCGGTATCTGCGATCCGGGCTCGACGACTGCATTCCGGTCCTCGCCAGTGCCGAGTCCACCGAATACGTCGGCCTGATCCGCCGTAAAGATGTCCTCCGCTATTTCGCCCGCACCGCTGATGAATAGAAGTCGAAATTCCAGACTGAGTGAGTCGCCTGAAACTCTCGGCGGTCAATCATCGGCTCGCCCGGATCGAGGCCACTCGTGGCGAATCGTCCGCAGCTTTGCAATCGTCTGCTGGACGGTCTTCAAATTGCCAACGACGATGAAGTTTCGAAACGAATAGTCGCCCGACGGTACGGTATCGCGACTGCGAATTCGGAAGACGCTGTTCCACTTGACGACTTTCTGCGACTGGAATCTCCAGCGTCCGTAACCGGCGTTCTGATATCCGGGAGACGGCTGATCGGGTGAGAAGATTCCCATGGCATGACTTCCGGATTCGGTGGCGAGAATCACCGGGTGCGGTTGTTCGCCCGGCCCGTCAGTGAGCGGGTCCAGCCCACCGGTTTCCGGATTGAGAATCCAGAATTGACTGAAGACAGCCGGCATGTATCCGGTCACCGCCTCAAACTGTGCGTAGGTATGTTGCTCGTCGAGCGGCACTCCGAAAGTCACGTCGTAAGAAATGACGTTCGGCATGTCACGCCAGCCGATCGTCACACGCTTCGTCAGGAGATGATTGGAAATCTCGTTCGTGTTTTTCGCGGGCTGGCCGCCGGACTTCTCTCCCGGTCGCAGCCAGAACGCCATCTGGTTCGTCGTCTGAAGCTGGTTGCCTTTGGCGATCAGATGCAGAAGTCGGCTCGTCGAGGTCGGACCAGCTCCATCGTGCCGCGAGCCGGCCTCAGTCGGATTGAAGGTCTCTCCGCTGAAGGTCGTGCTCAGATCGAAGTTCGAAGCCGACTGCAACTGTCGACCGTGGTCGGCACTGTCAATGAACTCCTGGCCGTTCCAGGTGAGCGAGTCGATTGCTCCCGCCAGGCGGGACGTCGTCCAGATGACAATCTCCGAGTCACCGAATGCCGATCGGATCGCGGAGTCGCCGTTCACCTCACCGGAAGCCGGCTGACCGTTCGCCCGACCTGACACGGAAAGAAACAACGCCAGAGGCAGACCGAAAGCCACCAGCACCGCGCGGCAGGCAGTAATCAAAGAATGTCGTGCCACGCTTCACCGTTGAAGACAAAAGATCGAAGTTGAGACCGTCGAAGCTGCCGGTTTGCTATCTGGCCGCGGCGGCCGAAATCAGTTCCGGCATGGGAATCTCGCGAGACGACGTGTCGGGACTCCGTTTCAGCAGTTCGGTCAACTGAAACGGGTGGTAGGGCTGCTCAGCCGCAGGCTGTTTGTCCTTGCTCGCGTTGGCGACCCAGAAGCGAGTTGTCTCCGGCTCGAACAACACGTTGTGCAGATTCGACTTCATCGCGACGGGACGTTCCATCAGCTTGAGAGCCTCCTTCGCCGTGAAACCGCCTCGACCGTCTTTCGTCCGTCGGACAAGTTCCTCGTAGCGGTCCCCCGCTGAGAGCAGCACACAGTCCTTTACCGGAGTCGGCAGCAGCGGATGCGCGGTGCCCGGTCGAACGAGCGTGAACTCGTCCCACGATGCCTCCATGCCGACGGCCTCATTCGTTTTCGCATCGGCGATCACATAGAAGTATTCGCAGGTTCGCGGGCTGTCCCGAAAAACCGCGATCGCTTTTTCCAGGTCGGATCCGGTTTCCAGAACCTCGCGGACCAGCAGCGACATCGGGACTCCCTGCCAGTGACCGAGCCCACGGCCTCCCATTTCGCCGATCGAAACATGCTCTGCGTTCATGCCCGTCACCGAGCCAACAAAGCCCGCGTAGGACACATTCACAAACGGGATTCGCCCTTCCGGTTCAGCGACGATGATTACGGCGTGATCCTGCAGTCCCCAGTCCACCGCGTAATCGAGCACTCGGCCATGCAGCAGCTTGCCATTCTTCGTGGCTGAGTTCATCAGCGCGAAACCGCTGCAGTGAAACAATTCCGGAATGAAATTCGTAATCCGGGCGTCGCGGATCGAAACGTCAGCCCCCGCAGCCAACCCTTCCATTTCCTCGAAGTAGCGTTTGGGAATGAATGGTTTTTGAATTTCGATGATCGCCTCGATGGCGGCTTTGGGTGTGACTTTGATCGGGCCAAGCTCAACCAGCGTCGCGTCGCCCTTCACATCCAGAAGATTGTGCATGTTCTCCCGAACGTGCTCTTTCAGAAGGGCTCCATGCTGAAACCCCATTTCACGGGGCGAGCCTTTCAAATGGAGAACCGGATACCCGTTGATCGTCTCCAGCCAGCCCTTGCCGCATCGGGCAATCGTCTCCGCCTGAGTCGATCCGACAGTCGAAATCACGATGAGCAGCAGCATTGCAGATCGGGCAGCAATCATTTCTTACCTCATTCCTGTCGGAAGTTTGTCGGACCTTTTCCGCTTCAGCGGAGCCGGACCGCCGTCTGGCATTATGAGCCTGCCGTCTCCCGGAGGGAAGCGGGAGTTGACCTGAGCCCCGCCTTACTGCGAACCTGTTCTGTCGGAACGCCGCGATCAGCGGCTCGACGAGCATCGGCTGGCTTGTTCCTCAGATCGATTCGGTGAGATGAAGCAACTTTTCTCAACAGACTTTCTGACGCTGGTTTGCCTGGCCGCGCTGCTCGCTTCCGGCACGGCTCATGCCGTTGCGTTTCAAGCCACCGCGCTGAAGCGCGTCTCGTCCGAGGAACCGCGATTTCGGCGTCCGGTCGCAATTCAGCGTCTCGACGAAAACACAGCGGTCGTCGCCAATCGCTGCGGGACGCTTTCGGTCATCGACCTCGCAGAGTGGTCGGTCATCTCTGAGTTTCAGACCGACGGCACACTGACCGATCTCGCCATGTCGAATGGACGATTGCTCGTCACGGACTCCGACCGGTCGCGGCTGCTCATCGTCGAGCTTAGCCGGAAATCCGGACGGGTTGTCGGCGAGATTTCTGTCCCGGAGTCTCCGGTCACAGTGCGAGTCTCACGGGACGGAACAACCTGCACCGTCGCGTCTCTCTGGGCGCGGTCTCTGACGATCGTCAGCCTGCCGAAGGACAGCACAAAGCAGCCAGCCATCGTCGCATCTGTTGAACTCCCATTCGCACCTCGCGAACAGGTTCGAATCGACGAGTCCGCACAGGTCATCGTTGCGGACTCGTTCAGTGGACGGCTCGCGGTGGTCAGCACCAAATCCCGAAAAGTCGAGGCGGTTCACGAATTCGGAGCTCACAATATTCGCGGGCTCACCGTGAACCCGAAAACCGGACGTCTTCTGATCGCTCACCAGATTCTGAATCACCGCGCGGTGCCGCGCCGGAGCGACATCATCTGGGGAGTCATGGTCGACAACATGATTCGCGAGTCGACGCTCGAAAAAGTGCTCCGGCCCGATCCGAAAGCCATGGAGGGAAACCGGTTCATTTCCGTCGGCTACGCCGGGCAGGGAGCGGGCGACCCGGATTCGCTCTTCGTCGACGGCGAAGGGCGAACAGTCATCGCGCTCGCGGGAGTCGGAGAGGTTTCGATCGTTGAAGCAGATGGAAATGGTTTTCGCCGAGTTGCGGTCGGCCGTCGACCTGTCGCGCTCATGCCGATTTCCGATGGACGATTCGTCGCCGTCAACGAGCTGTCTGACTCGCTTTCGCTGATCGACTTGACCGTTGATTCTGGTCAGGTGAAGCCGCAGACCGAAACGAAAGCCCGACCCGTCAGCGGCGACGACCGTTACTCGGACGGCAATTATTCCGAGGGCAGTTACGGCAGCACCTACCTGGACTCCGATGTTTCGGTCTCGCATCTCGCGCTCGGGGCAACTCCGGAACCCGGTGCCGCACAGCGAGGCGAGGCTCTGTTTTTTGACGCACGGCTTTCTCACGCCAACTGGTTCAGCTGCCACAGTTGTCACACCGACGGCCACACGAACGGCCGCATGGCCGACACGTTTGGCGATGAGTCCACCGGAGCTCCCAAGCGGGTGCTCTCGCTGCTCGGTGTTCGCGAAACGGGGCCGTGGGGCTGGAACGGAAAGAAGCAGACGTTACTGGCTCAGGTTCACCAGTCGGGTGAGTCGACCATGAAGGGGCCTGGCATGTCGCAGGCCGCCGCGAATGATCTTGTCGCGTACCTCGACACACTTGAGCGGCCGCCTCGTTTTCAAAAGGCGACGACAGCAGAGGACACCGCACTCGTCACACAGGGCCGTGGTCTGTTTGAGTCACTGAACTGTGCGGCGTGCCACCGCAGCTACACTTTAACGTCGGACGATGTGTACGACGTCGGACTCACGGATGAACGCGGCCTGAAAATGTTCAGCCCGCCCTCGCTGCGGGGAGTCGGACATCGATACCGGCTGTTCCACGACAATCGAGCCGCCGACGTTGAGGACGTTGTGACCCGATTCCGGCACCAGTTGACTCGCGAGCTGACTCCCGATGAGCGGAAGGCACTGATCCGCTATCTGAAGAGTCTTTAGGTCTTCGCTGTTTCGAATGCTCGTGCCGGATGCCGCTTGCTTCCAGGCACTGTCCCGGGTTCATTACTGTTCCCGCTCTCCGCCGGACGACGTTCTTTATCCGAGACGTTCTTTCTTCGAGTTGTGGCGCCGGTTCGACTCAATCGATATCACATGATGAGGCCTCTGATGCAACTTTCTTCCCTGCTGTCAGGAACTCCCCTGCGAATTTTTGGTGCGGCAATTCTGACGGCGGCTTTTGTCGCCACAGCAAATGCTGAGCGGGATCCGATTCGATTGACTCACGGGCCGATGCTCGGAAATCCGACCGCTCACTCCGTTTCAGTCTGGGGCCGAACTTCAGTCCCCGGAGAATTCACAGTCCGATACGGAACGGATCCTGATCGGCTCAACGAGCTCAGCAAACCCGGTCTCACAAAAATCGGCCACGACAACACGGGCGTGGTCGAGCTGACGAAGCTGAAATCGGACACGCGATATCACTACCAGATCTGGGTCAACGAGAGACCGCACGGTCTGCCTGGCACCTTCCTCACGCTGCCCAGTGCCGATGACACCCGCAACAAGGAGTACAATCCGGAGGGCCTGTTTAACTTCCGATTTCAGATTGGATCGTGTGCCAATCAGAACCCGCTTCACGGCATCGGGCATCGCACGCCGACGTACGAGGTCCTTAACCGGGACTGGGCTCACAAAGTCCATTTTCACATCATGAACGGCGACTGGAGCTACGAGGAACTTCGCGAGTATCCGCCGGAAGCCTGGCGACTGATTCAGGGCGTCAAGGATTTCCCGATGTCGGTCCAGGTCATGCCGACCGTCGTCGGCTGCTGGGAAAATTACAAACTTTACCTGGGACGAGGCGTCGATCTTTCAAAGTGGCACCGCAATGTGCCGAGCTATTTCACCTTCGACGACCACGAACTGGTCAACGACATCTGGGGTTCTTCCGAGGCCGGCAAGCGGCATCGCCGGACGGTCTTCCGCGACATCGGCACGCACGCCTGGTACGACTACCTCGGCTGGGCCAACCCGATGGTCCACAACACGCCGATTCACTACAGCAAAGGCAGCATGAAAGGCGGCAGCGACCTGCTCGTCGATAAGAACGTCGACTTCACGAAGTTGCCGCTCGACGAGATGACGACCCTGCACGTCCACTGGGGAACTCCCGAAGCGGGAACAAACGACATCAAGTACGACAACGACGACGGCAACAAGAATTCGTACGTCTACGAAATCAAAAAGGTCGTCGACAAACACACGCTGCAGATTCACATGCCGGCCAAAGTTGACGACATGGACCTGAGCTATTCGATCGGACGCCGAAGCTACTCGAAATTTCGTGTCGCCAATTGCGAGTTCTTCCTGCTCGACACACGAGGCGACCGCGACATGCACGACATCCGCCAGCGTGACAAACCGGGCGTCTCGATGATCGGCAAACCGCAGCGCGAATGGCTGCTGAAATCGATGAAAGAGAGCGATGCCGACTTCTTCTTCGTCGTCTCCACTGTGCCGTTCATGATCCCTCACAGCGGTGCCGGCGGATTCGAGTTCGACGCGGACAACAAGGAAGAAGCCTGGACCGGCTTTTTCGACGAGCGCGAATTTCTGATCAAAGAGTGGGAGAAGATCGGCAAGAAGGTCTTCGTCATGACCGGTGACCTGCACAACAGCTTTGCGATCAAGGTGACCGATAAGGTCTGGGAGTTCTGCTGCGGACCACACAACAGCGTGAACCACGTGCCAAAGCTCGACGAAAGCGACCGCCCGGCGACCGGAAAATGGACCTTCGGCCCGCGGGAATGCGACATCCGCTGGAGCAGCTACATCCTGCCCGACCTGCCGCGACTCGAACGGATGTACCCGCACTTCTGCGTCGTACAGGTCAACAATGTTTTTAATCAGCCGAAAAAACTCGGCGACAAACGCTGGGTCGCCTACCCTCATCCCCAGATCATTTTTCAGTATTACGACGGGCGAACGGGCGAGCTCGACTACGCGGAAGCGATTTCGCTCGACCGATGACTCGCCACTTTCGGCCAATTCTGTGGCATCTTTGATCAGCAACTTTGGCGGAGTTGTGAAACTCGCGCCGAGGTGGCTTTTCGCGAATGCCGTCGGTCGCGAAACTCCGCCGTAAATTCCGTCGGTCGGATCGAGCGGAACGCCGCTCCGGCAGTCCCATTCTCTGTGAGATCATGGATGCCGGAACGTCGTCGCTTTGCTCCTCGGTCCGGCCTACTTTCTCTCAACGATCAACGATCAACTCAAAATGTCAGGTTCTTCGCGAAAAGCTGGGGTTAAGTGTTCAATTGAAAAAGCACGCTGAATTCCATACGGGAGTGTTGTTAC
>JAQBVJ010000008.1:15000-102352 GCA_027623235.1 Planctomycetota bacterium | reverse complement strand
CCACCGCATGGATGACCTTCGGGCCAGGCGATTAAGTGACTTATGTATAAACGACAGACGCCCACGTCCGTCCTACGGGGCTTACGAGCTCGGAAGTATCCGGCCGCCGGTCCGCAGGAAGTGCTCGCCAAGTTCCAGGATGCTTGCCGGCACTCCCGAAGCACGCATGTGCTCGACGGTTTCGTCGATGTCGTATTCGACCCGTCGCAGGCTGACCTGTCCATCTTCGATCACGCAGTAAGCGGCCCGCGGATCGCCGTCGCGCGGCTGGCCGACGCTGCCCGGATTGATGACGGTTGTTCCGCCGAGATCGATGACAAACGGTATGTGCGAGTGTCCGACACAGACGAAGTCCGCCTGGATCCCCTGTAACCGCTCCTGCCAGCCCTCAAGATCATTTTTCAGGTACTCGTCGAACGGATCCCGGGGAGTCGCGTGGACGAGGTAATAGGTTTTGTCTTCGAGGACGACTCGCCGCGTGACCGGAAGCCTCGCCAGATACTTCAAGTGCTCCGGCTGGAGGATTTCCCAGTGCCGCGGCCTTGTCGCTCCGGCCAGCTGCGAGAGCCCGGTTTTCTTTCGAACGGGAATTCGCTGGGCAACAGCATGGTCATGGTTACCCCGAACTCCGGAGCTGACATTTTTTAGAGCCCATTCGATGCACGGAACCGGGTCCGTGCCGTAGTCGACCAGATCCCCTACAAAGAGACACACATCGAATGTCTCGTCGATGGCCCGCAGAGCTGGCCAGTTTGAGTGGATGTCTGCGAGAAGGAGGATTTTCATGGAACAACCGGGTCTGCCCCGGATAAAGTGCTGTCTCTGGTGGCGGAGTCTCGGTCAGGATTGAGGACCGTTGAAAAATCCGAGTCGAGCCCGGCTTCTGAAGTCGTGCTGCCGACACTCGTCAGATGCACGGAAACTACTGAAATCACTACGTTTCTGTCGATTTGCCAGAACAGTGCTTGACCATTCCGCGATCCGGATCCTCTAATGACGAAGATTATTCTCTGTGAACAGTGAATTGTCACCACTACCCGGTCGAACCGGGACGTAAACCGACTTTGTGCCGTTTCTGTTCCGGGTGTCACGGAAAGACAGCTTGAGTCAAAGGCGTAAGCCTCCCGGCTCTCAGAATCCGGCCTGAATGGACTGCTCATGAGCGACCTGGGAAATGTCCCTCTTCAGGATCTCTGCAAAGATGCGGAGCGACTGACCCGGGAGCTGATCGACCATCTCGAACGGAACATGATTCCTAAAACGAAGGAGTTTCAGAGCCTCGTCCGGCCCGATTCGGCGTTTGATACGGGTAGTCGTGTTCAGGATATCACGATCCGAAATCAGGCAAAGACTCTGCAGGAAAGCCAGGAATTCACCGAACAGCTTTATCAGAAGACGAGTCAGTATCTGGACGCGATTGACCGTGAGGTCGGTCGTATCACGGGAAACTGATTCATCGATTGAGAATTGCGGGTTTTCCCGCAGCCTGACACTTCACTTCGACGACTCATCTCTCACGCGGCGATTTCTGGCCCGATTCAGGGCGCGCTGCACACGAAATTCCCCTACGCGGCCGATCGAGGACGCAGTGGGGACTCATTCCCGACGAAAGTTGACGATATCCGGCGCTCAACCGGTGATTCGTTAGCGCTCAGCGGGCCAGTTGCGGAGAAGGCAATGGACGGCAGCACTGCCAGTCGCGGGAGTTCGCTCAGCGCGCCCGGCCTTCCGAAACTCCCGCTCCCTGTTGACAGTGATGAGCAGCCACGACTGGTCAATTCCGAAACCGTTGTCCGCAACGGTTCTCTCGATACGAGCGGCTATATCCCACACGTTGAGGCGACCGACGGCAGCATCCTGGCGAAGCTCTTTCCGCCGACACTCGACGCCGACTCGATCAGCACGCTTTCTGCAAACGGAATCGAGCTGGCTCAGTTCAAAATCGAAGAGCGGATCGGGCTGGGTGGCATGGGTGCCGTCTTTCGCGCGCTGGACACGACACTGCAGAGACACGTCGCTCTCAAACTGCTCTCTCCGTCGCAGTCATTCGATTCATCATCGGTCAAGCGGTTTCGAAACGAGGCTCGCGCGGCCGCGCGGCTCAATCACGAAAACATTTCGACGGTCCATTTCATTGGCGAGGACAAAGGCCTTCATTTCATCGCCTTTGAATTCGTCACCGGCTCGAACATCCGCGATCTGATCCGCCGCCGCGGCAAGATGCCGATTGCCGATACTGTCAATTATGTCCTGCAGATTGCCTACGCTCTGAAACACATTTCGGCGATGGGAGTTGTCCACCGCGACATCAAACCGTCGAACATCATCATCACGCCGAAGGGGCGGGCAAAGCTTGTCGATCTGGGCCTCGCGCGAAATGAGACCACTGAGTCGCAGGGAGAACTGACTCTCCCCGGCACCACGCTCGGCACGTTCGACTACATTTCCCCCGAGCAGGCGAAGGACCCTCGTTCGGTCGACGTTCGCAGTGACATCTACTCGCTTGGCTGCACGCTGTTTCACATGCTGACGGGGCAGGCGCCCTACCCCGAGGGAACCGTCCTGCAGAAACTGCTTGAGCATCAGGCCAGCGAAGTGCCGGACCCACGTACGCTCAACCCGGCGGTTTCCGAGCAGCTGTCACTCATCGTTCAACGGATGATGAACAGCGATCGGAATAAGCGTTACCAGACACCGGATCAGCTGATCCGAGACCTGACTTACGTTGCGGGCCGCTTTGGCCTGAAGGGAGTCAACCCGGAAGGTCTGGTCTGGATCGCTTCCCGAGCTGCCCGGCCCCGCAACTACGCCGCTCTGACCGGTTGGGTCGCGACGCTCGGAATTCTGCTTGGCGTCGTGGGAATCCTGCATCAGTTCCCGCAGATCAGCCAGAACCTCACAGGAGTCACTGAACCCGGCTCGAATCCCGGCACCGCAGGCACGTCGGAGGGAACGGCAAAGGCTGGCAATGCGGAAGTGGCGGCAGCTGAGGCTCCGCTCGAAGCAGAATCACCGGCCATTTCCTCTCCGCCTGACCCAGCAACGGGCCGCATCGAAACTCCGATTCCGATCTCAGTTGCCACGCCTGACCCGGGTTCTGAGTCGGGAACTGAGTCAACAACCGGCGCTGCAGCACCAGCAGGTAGCGAAGCGGTGACAGGCCCTGTGGAGCCGCCCGCGACCGAACCTGAAGTCAAACCCGTTGAGCCGCCCGAAGTCGGAGTTCGTACGGAGACCGTCGCGGGGACCGAGAAACCGGCAACCGGACCCAGTGAATCAGAAGCCGGCACGACCGAACCGGTTGCTGTGGTGCCTCAGGAAGATTTCGAGCCGTTTGTTGTTCTCGGTGCGGATCTGACATTTGATCGTCGCTGCAGGACGCTGAACGCCGCCTGCCTCGCGGTGGAAAATGGCGGAGTCATCCGGCTCGCGTTTTCGGGAATTCGCGACAAGGAGAAACCCGACAAGCCCGTTCGCATCACTCGGAAAAACATCACGATCATGGCAGAGGGCGATCACACTCCTGTCATCAACTTCGTCGCGTCAGATGTCGATTCGACGCCGGACGGGCAGATGATCAGCGTCCTGGGGGGGCGAGTCAGCATCGTCGGCGTTCAGTTTCAAATGTCAATTCCCGAAACCGCATCCGGGCAGCAATACTCGCTGTTCGGCGTTTCGAATCCGGCTCGCCTGGAACTCTCCCGAGTGGCTGGCACGATCACGAATCCGCGCCGCGTGAAAGCGTCGTTCGTCAGCGGCATTCTGGATTCCTCGAAGATGCCATCGGACATGCCGATGCCGGCGGGCTCGCCACAGACGATGGACGTTGAGGCGACAGACTGTCTGTTTCGAGGCGGCGGGAGCTTCGCTCAGGTCGCGTTCAAGACGCCCGCGCAGTTCACTCTGACGAATTCCGCCTTCGCTCTGCAGGACGACCTGCTCCGCATTGATGCGGGATCGCAGTCAATGCAGCGAACCAGACTCGGGCTCACTTTGAAGCACGTGACGGCAGCGTTCGATTCGTCGCTGGTTCGCTTCGAGGGGTTCGCCGGGCAGGAAGTCAACTCGACCGTGTACTGCCTGTCTCGAAACAGCATTCACAGCTTCACCGGATCGTCACAGCGGTCCGCATTGATACTGGCTGAGGGTGCTGTCAGCTCCGAAGACGCCCGCAAGATGCTCGCCTGGGAAGGCGACCGAAACTTCTACAACCAGCTCGACCGGTTCTGGTTTATGGAAGGCTCGCAGGACTCGCTGACGTTTGACGACTGGCTGTCCGTCTGGGGTCCGACTCAGGAAGTCGGCGCAGCGAACGGACCGATCCCCTGGGCGGTTCCGGAATGGACGCTCGCCGTTGCGCTGCGGGAAGTGACTGCCGCGGAATTCGCTCTCGATCCTGAAGCGTCCGGGCTCGCCGCAACCGACGGCAGCAGCGCCGGCTGTGACGTCTCGCGCCTGCCCGCGTTCTACAAAGCGCCGCCCGCCATCTCACCGCTGCCGCCTGTTGAGCTCGACTCCGGCGACGCGGACAATCAGGACGCGGACAATCAGGACGCGGACGACCAGGCCGCGGACGAAGTCCGCTCGTAGCAGAGCCTCTCCTCGCATCTGGCTGGACAGCCCCTCGCGAAATCGCTTCGATGGGCGTTCCCTGTTTCTGTCCGGTTTGAATGGAATTGAGGCTGAATAATGGCTCGACAGTTCTGTGTGATTCTGATTCTCCTCGCATGGTCAAGTTGTCTGGCAGCGGCAGAGCGGCCGAACATTCTGTTTGCGGTTTCAGATGACCAGTCGTTTCCGCATGCCTCGGCCTATGGATATGCCGCGATCAGTACGCCGGGTTTTGATCGCGTCGCGAAGTCAGGTGTCCTCTTTAACAACGCGTTCACGCCGGCTCCGGGGTGCAGTCCGATGCGGGCGGCGTTTCTCACCGGGAGGCACATCTGGCAGATCGAGCACGCGGGGACTCATGCCAGTTCCTTCCCCAGAAAGTATGAGGTCTATCAGGACCGCCTTGAGGCGGCTGGCTATTTCATCGGCCATACCGGCAAGGGCTGGAGTCCGGGCAACTTCAAAGTGAGCGGGTGGACTCGAAATCCCGCGGGGCCGGCGTTTTCGTCGAAGACGCTGAAGGCGCCGGAGGGCATTCGCAACACCGACTACGCGGCGAACTTCGCGGACTTCCTCAAACAGCGGCCGGAAGGAAAACCGTTCAGCTTCTGGTTCGGCGGGTCGGAACCGCATCGCAGCTTTAAAAAGGGGATCGGCATTGAGAACGGGCTCGACCCGAAAAAAGTCGTCGTGCCGTCGTTCCTGCCGGACACACCAGAAATTCGCAGCGACCTGCTCGACTACTGCTTCGAGATTCAGTGGTTCGACCAGCACCTGGTCCGGATGCTTGATCAGTTGGAGGAGATCGGTGAGCTCGACAACACGATTGTCATCGTGACCAGCGATAACGGAATGGCGTTTCCCCGAGCCAAGGCCAACGTCTACGAGTACGGCATTCACATGCCACTGGCCGTTTCCTGGCCAAAGTCGGTTCCCGGCGGCCGGACGGTCGACGACGTTGTGAACCTCATCGATGTCACGGCGACGATCTATGAAGCGACGAGTGTCGAGCCTCCGTCAGCGACGCCGATCGCGGGACGCAGCCTCGTCAACGTGCTGACCTCGAAGCAGGACAGACTCGTCGACGTGACACGCGACGCGACGTACTCCGGGCGCGAGCGGCATTCGTCGTCGCGCTTCAATTCGCTCGGCTATCCGCAGCGGTGCATCCGAACTCAGCAGTACCTCTACATCCACAATTTCCGCCCGGAACGCTGGCCGGCGGGAACGCCGCAAAAATTTGACAGCGTCCGTTTTGCCGAAGGCGGAGACTTTGTGGGGAAGCTCGGGCCGATGCACGGCGGTTATCACGACATCGATGCCTGCCCGACTCTGACGTTCCTCATCGAGAATCGGGACGATCCGATATTGGGTCCTTTTTTGAATCTTTCAGTCGATCGGCGACCGGCGGAAGAGTTGTTTGACATTCAAAAGGATCCCGGCTGTCTGAAGGACCTCGCTGCCGATCCGAAGTTTGCGGATGTGCGAACGAAACTGCGGAGTCGGCTGCTGAGTTATCTCAAGCAGACCAACGATCCGCGTGTCGTTGACGCGGACGCCGGCGACATTTTCGAGACTTACCCCCGTTACAGCGGTCTCCGCTGGTTTCCGACTCCGGATTGGGCGACCGGGAATCCAGGCCGGGTCCCCGGACAGCCGTGGCTCGAACAGAAGCGGCCGAAGGCAAAGTGACCGGGCCTGCGGCCGGAAGCTTCGATCAAGAGCAGATTCCCGTCAATTTGCGGGAAAACGAAACTCTCTGCGTGCGAGGCGATTGCACGTGAAATCCCGGTATTTCCTGCGTAGGATGGTGTTCGTTTGGATGAGGCGGACCCAGTCACAGGAGAAAGCCATGCACCCGATGCAGCTTCACATTCGAGAGCTCGCCACGTTGATTCGGAAACTGCGTGAATCCGACGAGCGACTGTCTCTGCAGCCAGTTGAACGAGAATGGTGCGACTGTCAGGAGATTCGCCAACGAGTCTCCAGCGAGCTCGGGGAGCCGGGTGGACCCAGTTCGACTTCTGCCGAATAGAGGCGCCTGGCAGAGGCGCCGGCTCAGCGTCGGCTCAGCGTCGGCTCAGCCCTGGCTCGGTGAATCGTCCTGTTCGTGACCAGCGCATTAAAAAATCCCCCTCAAAGAATCAGGGGGATAATTCAGTTCTCAAAGGCAACGGCCAGAATGACCGCGCCTACGAGCTCTGGCTGTCTTCTTTCACGGAGTCCTCTTTCACAGAGGCATCAGCGGCCGATTCCTGGTTCCGCTGATTTTCCCGCTGGATCGCGTCATAGACTTCCTGGCGATGGACCGGCACCTCTTTGGGAGCGTCGATTCCCAGGCGCACTTTGTCACCGCGGATATCGACCACTGTGATCACGATATTGTCGCCGATGATGATGCTCTCATCACGTTGTCGGGAAAGTACCAGCATCCCAGCTACTCCTAAATGAGGGAGCCTGCGTCGGTGGTCGAGGGGACGACACTTTTCGATGCAGACCGGCGACCAGAAGACCGCCTGATTTACGGCTCACATTTCCAGAGCCGATGAGTGCTATCGTCATCGGCGAACCGCACCCGCAAACCGTTTCCTGTTCGGTGCTTTCGGCGTGTGTCGAGTGAACAGCGTGCCGACTGTCCTGTTTGTGACGGCAAATCCGCATCCGCAGCCTGGCGGTGTCCGGTTAAACCTCAGCCAGTCCTGCCGCCGAGCTCACCAAACTTGAGTGAATCTGAAGGGACGCGGTTTAAACCTCTTTCGTGAGGTCCGATTGTGCTCGTTGCGGGCCTGATGGCACTTCGGTAATGTTTTCGAGTTCGGTTTTTCGTGCGGCCGAAACCGCACAATGACACCCTCAACAAGACGTCGGTCACACCAGGACTCCTGCCATGTTGACTTTGCTGATCGCCGTTGGAGCGTTTGTCGGTTACCTCATTGCCTACCATACGTATGGCCGCTGGCTCAGCCGGAAAATTTTCCAACTTGACGACACGAACGTCGTTCCGAGCCACGAGCTGCGTGACGACGTCGACTTCGTTCCGACAAAGCGACAGGTCATTTTCGGTCACCACTTTACGAGCATTGCCGGTACGGGACCGATCGTCGGGCCGGCGATCGCCGTGTTCTGGGGCTGGCTGCCGGCGTTGATCTGGGTGTTCGTCGGCTCGATCTTCATCGGAGCCGTCCACGATTTCGGAGCTCTCGTCGTCTCGCTGCGTAACCGGGGCCAGACCGTCGGTGAGGTCGCCGGAAGACTCATCAGCCCGCGGGCTCGTGTGCTGTTCCTCGTCATCCTGTTCATGGCCCTGACCGTAGTCCTGGCGATTTTCGGACTGGTGATCGCGTCAATTTTCAAGGATTACCCGGAGAGCGTGTTGGGAACCTGGATTTCTCTGCCGCTCGCTGTGGCAATTGGATTCTGGGTTTACAAAAAGGGCGGAGGCATCCTCGTTCCATCGCTGATCGCCCTCGCCATCGTGTATCTCTGCATCTGGCTGGGTGCTTACGCTGTGCCGATCGACATCGCGGCGCCGGTCGCGAAACTTCAGACGAGCCTCGGCATCGGAACGAGCGGCTTCCTGAATGTCATCACGATGTGGACTTTCGTGCTGCTCGTTTACTGTTTCGTTGCGTCTGTCCTGCCGGTGTGGGTGATGCTCCAGCCGAGAGACTATGTGAACAGTCACCAGCTTGTTGTGGCGCTCGGCCTGCTGATGATCGGCGTCGTCGTCGCCGGTGCGACGGGCGCGGCGAATCTCGAGGAGAGCGCGCCGATGATCGCCTCGTCGCTGCCGTCGGATGCGCCGCCGATCTGGCCGTTCCTCTTCATCACGATCGCCTGTGGAGCGTGCAGCGGTTTTCACTGCCTTGTGAGCAGCGGCACGACGAGCAAACAGATCGAGAAAGAAAGCGACGCCCAGTATGTCGCGTACGGATCGATGTTGCTGGAAGGCGGCCTGGCGATCATGGTCATCCTCGCGTGCTGTGCCGGAGTCGGCATGGGCGCGTTCGAAAAGGTCGACGATGCAACGGCCGGTGGTGGCTACCGCTGGGAAGCCCGCCTGGAAGCCGACGGAAGTCACGCCACAGGCGCGGCCGCCTGGAATGCTCAGTACAACATCGGCAAAAAGTGGGGCGACTTCAAACTGTCCAACAAGGTCGGAGCGTTTGTAAACGGCGGAGCCAACTTCCTGACATCGATCGGGATTCCACTGAAGCTGGGCATCAGTGTCATCGCCGTTCTTGTGGCATGCTTCGCTGCGACGACACTCGACAGCGCCACGCGCCTGCAGAGGTACGTCGTGCAGGAACTCGCCGGGACCTTGAAGATCAAGCCCCTCGAGAACAAGTACGTCGCCACGGCCTTTGCGGTGATGCTCGCTGGATTCGTCGCGGCGATGCCGGCGGCAGAGGGCATGCCGGCGGGAACAGGCGGGCTCATTCTGTGGCCGCTGTTCGGAGCAACGAATCAGCTGCTCGCCGGACTCGCCTTTATGGTCACGATGTTTTACCTCTGGCGACGCAACAAGCCGGTTTGGTTCGTGGCAATCCCGATGACCATCATGTTGATCATGCCGGCGTGGGCGATGCTCTGGCAGTTGTTTAACGCAGAGAGTGGCTGGTACGGCCAGGACGGCTCACAGCACCTTTTCGTAACGGGCATCCTGATTCTCGGCATTCAGTTCTGGATGATCGTTGAGGCGCTGATTGTTCTGCCCCGCGTCAAGGGGGTTGCCGAAGAGGGGCTACCGCCACTCAAGAAAGTTATTCTCGCCGGAGCCGACGGCTCCAGCGGCCCGAACTGCTGAGACGGCGACGGAGAGCTCCACACCCGCAATGATGTTCCTGTCGCGAACCCAGAGCAGGAAGGACACTCCTGCCGGGGCGCTTCGGGTGACCTTGCGGACAGACCATGATCGACAAGTTTTTCGACGAACTGCTGACGCGACTGAATCTGGCCACTCCGGATCTCGGGCGGCTCGACGCGTGGCCGGGCGAGCAGCTGACCGCGATGTCTGAAGCGGGAGTTCTCGGCTGGTTGATTCCGCAGGAATTCGGCGGCTCGGACATTTCGCCACGGGAACTTGTGGTTGGCTATGAGAGGCTCGCTGCGGCGTGCCTGACGTCGGTGTTCGTGCTGACTCAGCGAAACGCGGCCATCCAGCGACTGGTCCGGTCTCCCAATGTCGAGCTCAAAGAGCCGCTGTTGCGAGCACTCATCGACGATTCAATTTTTGCAACGGTCGGGATCTCTCACCTCACGACCTCGCGTCAGCACTGGAAACAGCCGACCGTCAGGGCAGAAGAAACGGCAGACGGATTTCTGCTCAACGGAGATGTTCCGTGGGTCACGGGATCTGACTGCGCAGACATTGTCGTCACCGGGGGAACAATGGACGACGGGAGACAGTTGCTCGTCGCTCTGCAGATGACGACAGCCGGCGTGACCGTTCAGTCGCCTGTGCCGTTGCTGGCGCTCAACGCGTCCCGCACGGCGTCGATTCAGCTGAAAGATGTTTTCGTGCCCAGGACCGATCTCGTTGCCGAGCCAGTCAAAGACGTCATCAAAGTCACCGGTGGCGGAGCGGGCTCTTACACAACGTCGGCTCTGGCCGTTGGGCATTCCGCAGCGGCTGTGAAGATCGTTCGAGCGGAAGCGGAAAAGCGTTCGGATCTGCAGGGGATTGCCGAGTCGTTTGAGTCAGAACTCGCCGCACTCCAGACGTCCCTCCATGAGGCGGTCGCGATTGACGATGACGACCTGCCACTCCACCTCTCTGCGGATACGCTCCGGCAGCGATCGAACTCGCTGGCTTTGAGGTCGACGCAGGCAGGTCTCGCCGCGAGCAAAGGTGCCGGCTTCGTCGCAGCGCATGCCGCAGCCCGACTGGTCAGTGAGGCGATGTTTTTCCTCGTGTGGTCGTGCCCGCAACCGGTCGTGCTGGCCAATCTGCGAGAGTTGGCCGGAGCGAACCAGTCCTCGTGAATTCCCGCTGGCGGCTCGCCAGCAAACAGGCGAACTTCAGGTTGAACTAAGAAGCCGGATCAGAGTTCCGCGCCGCACTGTTCGCAGTTCTCGCGTGCCGCACCGGTTTCCGCGCCACAGGACGGACAGTTGAGGGTGACATCGGAAGCGGCCTGCGGGAGAGACGTGCTTCCTGAGTTGCCGGAACCTCGGCGGGAAAAGGCGAAGGCCAGTCCGCCAATGATGGCGACCAGGATGACAATTTCGACAAGTCCCGAAGACACTCCCATTGCGATCTCCATTTGAGCCCTCACGGTGATTAACGTCGGTCAGAGCTCTTCACCACAGTGCGAGCACACTTCAACCGCCGCTTCCGTTTCCTGGCCGCAGTGCGGGCAGTTGAGCGTCACTCCTGACGCCGCCTGCTGCGTCGATTCCCCGAAACCGCTGCTGCTTTGTCCCCGACGAAAGACGGCCACGAGGCCGACCACGACGACAACGATCACAACCATTTGCAGCAGCGAGAAAAAGGCCATTATTGCAGTTCCTCGTTGCAGTGCTCGCAGACTTTTCGGCCGACCTGCGTTTCGTTGCCGCAGTGGAAGCAGGTAATCGTTGCGTTGTGGCCCTCGAAGTCGGCCAGCGACTCAATTCCGGCGCTTCCGGTGAATGCCAGAAGCGACAGCACTCCGAGAACGACCAGAATCGGAAAGATAATATAAAACCACATGGGGCGGCTTTCGCGAGGGGTCTGCAGGCAGAACTTGAAGTCGCCCTGCTCCAGCCAGTGTCCCAGATGCTGAGGCGGGTTCCAATGAAGTGTTCTGAGTTTTCTTTGTGATGCCTTAATCGAAACTTTCGATTCGCGACCGACCGGCAAGCTGCAGCTGTTCAAGAGTGTCTCGAATGATTCGGCGACCGTCCGCGGAGTCGAACAGCAGAAACTCGATGTAGCTGTAGTTTTCTCCGAAGGCGCCGCCGAGCGACCGGCCGCACGCTTCTTCACGCAGGGCATCGTCGATTGTGTCTTCAATATTGCTTCGCACGTCGATCTGGCTTCCGTCCGGAAACACCGATCGGTCGACCGCGATGTAGATAAACTCCGCGCCGGTTCCCTGAAGCGGGTTTTCCGACAAGTGTCCGTCGTTTTCGATGAAGTCGAAGATGAGGCTTGAAACGCAGGTTGTCCCGCAGATCGTGTCGCCGCGCGGCGCGTCCGACTGCTGCTGAGTTTCGTAGCCCGTGTAGCACTCCAGTGGAGACATTTTCTCCCAGCCATGATACTTCTGGATGGAGTCCAGAAATTTCGGAAAGTCGGCGAAGGAACGCGTGTCGTTTCCGGCAGTCACAGGCTCGATCTGGATGTCGCCGATCCAGGTCTGGGTTCCGAATTCTCCCATTGCTTCGTCCAGAAAGATGAACAGGATGTTCGCGTGATGCTCCTCAGGAAGAGATTCGAATGCCGGATGCCAGGCGACGATGTCGACGACTTCTGCTTCTTCATCGACCTTCGTCCGGATGAGAAACGTCTCGGCATCCACCTGATCCTGATCGCTTAAACGAATGGCCATGCTGGCAAGCGAGTCCGGTGACGAAGGCTGTCGCGAGCCGAAGAACTCCCAGCCCGGAACGTCGACCGCCTGTGACAGCCAGTACTCGGCGAGCAGCTGCCTGGCGACTTGACCTTCGCCAGTCAAAGTGAACGAGTGGCCCTTGCCCTCGCCGCCGAAGACCCAGCTGAGAGTCGGCAGAGACTTTTCCATCTTCCGACTGACTTCAGCGACGACTTTCTCGCCATCCTGATCTTCGAGCAGTTGACCGAACCGCTCGGCCACGGTCGGGAACCAGTCCCAGAATTCCGCGACACCTTCCCGAAACGTCTGCTTCGACTTTTTCTTCCAGAATACCATCTTGATTCCCTCGTGGTCGTCAGGTCGAAGCCACTTTCGTGGCCGTACGTTTGCGGAGTTTCTCACGGAAACATTGGCCATTCAATGATCAGGTCGTGGCTTCAGCGTGAAAGTGGGCCATCCCGTTGGGAGGGCAACCTCCCGGAATCGGGAACCGATCGGATGATCCTTCCCCGCTCGACGGGCGAGGCCTAAACTGCCACCAATTCGCATCCTGCCGACAGCGAACGTCCGCGTCGGCGCTGCCTCGCCTCGCTGTTTGAGGAAACTCTGATGGCTGATTCCAGCCCGGACGAAACTTCCATTCCGAGCCCGGACGACACGCATTCACGCGCGGTCCCTTCCGCGAAGGCCATTCCGGCTTCCGATCTCCCTGACGATCTTCCGCATGTTGAGCCGCCGTCAGCCGGGTTCATTCTGCAGCTCTTCCTGGTTCCGGGACTCATCGTCGCAGCGGTGATCGGTGTGTGGGCTCTGTTCGGAAAGATCTCGTCCAGCGAACAGGACTGGCGGCAGCAGATTGTCGAGATGCGCAGCAACAACGAGCATCGTCGATGGCGCGGTGCCAATGGACTCGCCCAGATGTTGCGGGCCGACATCGAACTGGGAAAAGACGGCCAGCAGCTTTCGAAGAATCCGGCGATCGCGAAAGAGCTGACTGAGCTGCTGAAAGATCTGCTCGACGAACCGGCTTCCGACGAAGAGCTCGTCAGTCAACAGTCGTTTGTGACGACGGCGATTGGCTGGCTGGACGCTCACGAGGTGGTCATTCCGGTACTGCTCGACGCCGCCGACCCGAGGCGGGACGAAATCGTCCGAGCCGACGCAATCCGGTCTCTGGCTCTGATCGCAGGCCGGGCCGACGGGGCTGGCGCGCGGTTGAACGATCCGGAACTCGCCGACAGCCTGGTGCGTTACTCGCAGGACCCGAACCCGCTGAGCCGCCAGCTGTGTGCCTTCACGATGGGACTCGTCGAAGGAATTGGTGTTGAGCAGCGGTTGCGGGTGATGACCGAAGACGATGACGCAAATACGCAGGTCAACGCGGCGATCGGTCTGACACGTCACGGCTCCACAGAAGGACTGCCCGTTTTCATCCGGGTTCTGCAGAAAGCTCCTGACGCCGTCGACCCGCAAACGATGGACGGAGAAACCGAAGTTGTGCGGCAGGCGCAGGCTGAGAATCAGGAAGTGATGAATGCGGTGGCCCTGGTCAACGTTCTGAAAGCGGTTGAAGACCTCTATCCGATCATGGATGACGCTCAGGCAGCCGAGGTGAAACAACTGGTGAAGCCGATCGCCGACGAGTTCGGCATCATCCGCATCCGCATTCGGGCTAAAGAGGCACTGCGGGCCATGGACGACTCGAAGAAGTAAACAGAAACAACATCGCTACTCGGTCGCGTTGAGCGGTCGAAGTTGCGTGTCCAGCTCCTGAAGTCGTTTCAGAAGATGGCCAACCCCGTCCCGCGCGTCGATCACTTCGACATCTGTTCGAGAAGCGTCCTCGGGGCGAGGCGTCGACAGGGTCACGATCATGGGCAACAGCGGAGCCCGCTCGTTCCGCGACGCAACCAGCCGCTCGACATTCGGCGGCTTCATGCGGTAACCGCTGATGACCGCGTCCAGCGTTCCGTCGATTGAATTGACACCTTCATTCGTTGTGGTGGCTCTCACCCGGTATCCGCGCGTCCGCAGAAATGCGGAAAGCCCGCCACGAACCTGGGCGTCATCTTCGACGAGGAGAATGTCCATGAGTTTTCAGCCAGGAGTGCGACCCGCAGAAGTAGTATTCGAGTTCTGTTGAGGGATCCGACAAGTGAATCGAGTGGCTTCCCACGGAACACGGCAAGCCGCACGGCCGTTGCTGAGAAAAACTGTCGCGCCGACGGAAATGCAGAACATGCGGTCTCAATGACGAGGCAGGCTATGACGTTTCAGAGGGCCGGATGTTTCGCCAGGTGTGTTGCGGCCGAAAGCCGAGCAGCCGCCGGGCTTTTTCGATGCTGATGACGCTTTGCGAACCGGCAAGCGGTTTTCGAATCGTCACGTCTGGTGCGAACTCGCGGAGCAACTGCTCGGTCGGGGCATCAAATCGGATGTCCTCTGCCGCGATGTAGACTGCCTCGTGGCAACTCACGTTCGCATCAAGTGCCTGGCAGCAGGCGATAGCCGCGTCGCGAACGTCCACGTACGGCCACAGGACGAACCGCGTCCCGCGATCCTTCGTCGGTGTCGGCCACGGCAGCGCGAAGTATCCGTCTTCCTGGATGACATTCATGATTCGCAGGCTGACGGCAGTGAGCTTTGACCTGCGGCAGGCGACGGCGACCGTCTCCTCGCCGATGACCTTGGAAAGCCCGTACGCCTCAAACGGAGTCAGCGGGTGCTCTTCATCGACGGGCACGTATTCTGGCCAGAACGCATTCGCCGATTCGTGCCAGCCAAGCGTGAAGACCGTTGAGGCAAAAACGAGCCGCCTCAGCCCGAGCGTCGCGGCAGCGTGAGCGACGTTCCACGTGCTCATCACATTATTCTGAAACGTGACTGGCTGCGTTTGCGATGTCGGCCCGGGAATCGCGCCGAGGTGGATGACCCCGTCCGCTCCGGCGAGGACATCGTGGACAACTGCCGCGTCGGTCAGGTCCGCTGGAAGGAACGGACACTTCGGCGTTTCCGGCCGATTGAGATCGACCGACAGTACATCCAGGCCGCGTGCGACAAGTTCGTCGATGACCTTCACACCAAGCCGACCCGAGCCACCCGTTACGACAATGCGCTTCATGTTAGTCTCCTTCCGGATTCTGAGGTCGGCGATTCTGGAGCTGTCATTCCTCTAAACTTCCGAAGCGTCAAACGCCTCTTCGGAACAGTGCAAAGAGCGCGTTGCTGGAATCGGCGAGGACCGCAAATCGGCCGACGCCTGGAACATTCTGCGGCTCCACGAACAATTGAGCTCCCAGTGATTCCGCCTTCGCGACTCGATCGTCGATGTCTTCGGCATAGAGATACGACAGCCAGACGGGGTTGCCGTCCGCTTCCGGCGGCATAGCCTGGCAACCCGCCGTGTCCTTCTCATCGACACGGAAACTCGTGTAGGTCCCCAGACCATCCATCGGAGTTTCAATGACCGACCATCCGAAGACCGACTGATAAAACCGCTGAGTTGCCGGGACGTTATTCGACAGACATTCGTCATACGCAAACTGGCCGGACTTTGGACGCGTGGGCAGGTGGATTTCCCGTTCCACCTCAAACGGCTTGACGATTGCTCCCACCGGATCGGCGACGACAGCGAAACGACCAATGCCGGGCGCCGTGTGAGCAGGCATGACGACGGCTCCTGCGGCCTCTTTCACCCGTTCCACGGCCGCGTCGCAGTCCTTGACCGCGACATAACCGATCCAGTGAGACGGAATGCCGGCGTCCTCGGGAATCGCCACGATGCCGCCACATTGAAAGCCGTTCGCGCGGATCAGGTGGTACGTGCCCGCCGCGCCGATGCCCAGGTCCTCGACCGTCCATTCGGGAAAAAGCTGCTGATAAAATTCGAGCGACTTTTGTGCGTCGGTCGTCATCAGGTCGTGCCAGACAAATCGTCCGAGGTTGTCGCTCATCAGGCAGATCCTCAGGGAACTTCGAAAATCGGTGTCTCTGGAAGCGAGTCGAACTCTGTCTCACCAACAAACAGGCAGCCGGAATTCGAATGTCGCTCCAGCATCTCCGCCGGCATGTCTTCGATGGCCGTCGTCAGAACGAGCTTCACGGCGCCGTCAATTTTGATCAGTTGAGGGCACGTCACGCGAGGCGCCTTTTCGGTAATCCAGATCGCTTCTGCCTCGCCCGTGTCCAGACTGAACTGAACACACTGCCCGACGTCCCGGTCGTGCGGATTGTAAAACGCGATGATGACGCCGCGGCCGTCCGGCGTCGCGATCATGCCGTCGGGAAAGTCCTCGCGCGAATTCAGGTCGAGCACGACTTCCGCCTCGGACAGACTTCCATTTGCAACATCAAGCTCGTAGCGGACCACGCATTTTGTCGGAGTGTCGATATCGAGCAGCGTGACCTGATCGCCTGAGCCGACGACGATTTTGCCGTTCGAGCAGACCTGGTCAGACCGCAGTTTCACGAACTCACCATCGGCACGTCGCCAGAAATACAGCCCGGCTTTCTTTTCAGAGAATGTCAGGTCCTTCGCGCCGAACACGAGTCCGCCGCAAAACGCCACCCCGTCGTTCAGGATCGTCCCCGCGACGCCCGCTTCGAGTTCGTCGCTCATCGGCGACCACTCACCCGTCGCGATGTTGAACAGGCCGACGTGTCGCTCACAGCCAACGACAAAAGTGTTGTCCTGATTCGTCGGAAAGGCGAAACCGGGACGGCCTGGAAGTTTGTGTGTCGCGTTGGAACCCGTCGCAAAATCGAAAACGTTGATTGCTCCAAAAGTCGATCCCAGCCCGTGCTGAATGCTGACCCAGCTCAGCCGGCCTTCGCCGTACGGGTACGGTCCTTCCGGAAGAAAGCGAAGCTCACTGGCAGCGGGGCGAAAGAGGACGTCCGTGGCGAATTCCTGCATGGGTCTCTCAAAGCGGCGAGTCAAGAAATCAGAAGAACTGGCCGAAGAAGCCGGCGTCGTGTCGCAGGCTACGGTCCCGTTCCGTGTCGTTCCAGCCTCAACGTTGAACCCGCCGCCGAAGGCAAGGCCTGCCGTGTGGCCTTGCCTTCGGCTGCGGGTTAACCGGCGGCGGGTTAAACAGGCGGGCCATGAAAAACGGTGACCGGTTTCAACGTGTCTGGAAGTTTCCCGGCAGCACCAATTGCAATCAGGTCGCCGGTTGAGTTCAGCAATGCGACGTCCTCATTCCGGTCTGCGGACTCGGCGCGGACGCGAGGCGGCTCGAAGAATCTTCGAGGGATGTCGCGACCATTCAGAATCCGTCGCGTTTCTTGCGCGTCGAGAATCCGGGTCGGGAGATGGCAGACGGCGAGGGCCGGAGGCTGAAGATGCTCGAAAATGTTGTCCTGTTCGAGGTCTCCCAGCGGGATGGCCTCTCGCAGTTCAAACGGTCCGATTCCGGTTCGCGAGAGAGCGCTCATCGTCGCGCCGCAGCCGAGGCGGTTGCCGATGTCGCGGCCAAGCGAGCGGATATAGGTTCCCGATCCACACACGATCTTCAAATCGAATTCGGTGTGCGGAACCTCAGAAAAACGCGTAATTTCGAGCGAGTAAACATCGACATCGCGCGGTTCGATCTGAACCTCTTTGCCTTTCCGTGCGAGCTTGTAAGCACGCTGCCCGTCGACGTGAACCGCCGAGAACACCGGCGGGACCTGGGAGATTCGACCGGTGAATTCAGGAAGCAGATCCCGGATGGAACCTTCATCAAATTCACCGGGAGTGATCGCAACTTCGCGAGTTGTCGTCCCGGTTATGTCATCCGTGTCCGTCGTCTGACCGAGAATGAACGAGGCTTGATACGACTTGCAGTGCTGCTGCACTCGAATCGTCAGTCGCGTTGACGACCCGACGCTGACGACCAGCACCCCGGTGGCCAGCGGGTCGAGCGTACCGCAGTGCCCGACCTTGACCTTGCGCATTCCGGTCCGCCGCCGGAGCAGCCACTGGACGCGGTTCACCACATCTCGCGAGCTGAACCCGGCCGGCTTGTCGACATTCAAAAGGCCAGTGGGAATCCCAGTCATCTCAGAATCATCAATCCGTCAGGCGGGCGGGCGGCAGCCCGTCGTTGTTTGCGTTTGACCTGCTCGACGCCGAAATCGCTGCAACTTCGGCCTGCTTTGCGAGTGTCTGACGCCGATCAAGAGCCATCGCAAAGAAACCGGAAACGAGAATCGCGGCGAGCTCAAGGCCGATCAACTGCAGACCGTACAGGTCGAGCAGTTGCTTCACCGACGACCGGCTGGACGAAAACGTCGTCGCCAGCAGCAGCAGAATTGTCAGCAGAAACGCCGCGCTGAAGAGGATCACCAGCCGGAAGAGAAAATTCGGCTTCACGTTGGTCGGGTCCGCCCGTGTGATCACATCGTCCTTCGCGTTTGCGTCCGGACTGTTTGTTGTCTCACTCACGATAGAATCTCATCTGTCACTAACTCATTTGTCACACACTCGTCCGCCCGCCTCAGACATTCGTTGCCAGCAACGCGTTCACGGCTTCGGATTTTCCGAAAATAAACAGACTGTCGTTCTCGTGGATCGTGGCGTTACCGGGAGGCGGCATCAGTTGCTCGCCACTTGCCCGCCGAATGCCAATCACCATGATGCCCCGCGCACGAAAATCCGTTTCAGCAAGCGACTTGTTGGTGTACGGACTCGCGCTCGTAATCTGCAGATCGACGAGCTGCAGTTCGTTTCCGCGGCTGTCGGCGATTTCCAGAAAATCCTCAACGCTCGGATTGAGCATGAATCGAGCCATCTTGACGGCTCCCGACCGGAACGGGCTGACGACGCGCGTCGCGCCGGCTCGCTCGAGCTTCTGGATCGCCTTTTCCTCACTGGCGCGGGCGATGATCTTCAGCTTGTTGTTCAGCATGTTGGCAGAGAGCACGACGTAGAGGTTGTCCGCGTCGGTCTCCAGAACGGTTGTGAGTGCTTCCGCCCGCTCGATTCCGGCTCGGAACAGTGTTTCGTCAAGGGTTGCATCGCCGATTACGTAGTTCCACCCGAACCGCGAGCACGATTCTTCGATCCGCTCCTCGTTGATGTCGACGACAACGAACTGCTTGCCACGTTCCATCAGGTATTGGCAGATCGTCTCGCCCATGCGGCCGTGGCCGCAGATGATCGAGTGGCCCTTGAGTTGAGCAATTTGCTTGTCCATCCGTCGCCTCTCAAATACTTGGCGGAAACTCGCGCTGACAAGCACGTTTCCCAGCTGGAAGGCACTGAAAGTAAAAACGCTCAGCCCGGCGGCGAGGTAACAGATGACGAAAATCTTTCCCTCCGGCGTGCTTCCGCCCCCGTCGTGCGAGCCCACCGTCGTCAGCGTGATGACCGCCTGGTAGAGGCTGTCCAGCCAGGTTGCGTTCGGCATCGTCAAAAAGAAACCGACCGTGCCGACGAGCGTGAGCAGAAACAGCAGGCTGATTGAGGTGACCGCAATTCTCATGACGCGGCATGATACTCATTCGGCTCGGAAGAGACAGCGACGCGACGCTTCTCTTCCGGGGCACTCGTCAGCAACTGTCGCAGGCGAGCATGACGCAGCACACGAGCGTCAAGGGGTCGTCGATGCGGCAAGACGCTGGACAATTTCCAGTCAGGCAACTGACTGTCCGATTGAGTTTTGCGCGGACATTCGAACCACGGAAAAGACGGAAGTCGCGGAAAGGGCTTGCCTTGGCAAACTTCAGCCTGACTCTTCGTGACGGTACCGGAATTCACCGTTTTCTGCGTCGCCGTCGGGCTGGTTGTTTTCGAATGAACTTTGCTGGCAGTTCTTCGCACTTGACGGTCGCGGTTTTCGATCACAAGCTGATTCGTATGTCACGTTCCATGTTGATACTTGCCGCGTTTTCGATGGCGGTCATTGTTACGGTCTCGGCGATTCAACTCATGAAATCGCCACCGGTCGACGCTCCCGTTTCCATTCAGGACGGCCACGTGCGCATGTTGCAGTTGCTGGCAGTGGTCAGGGATCGTTGCGCCGATGAACACAGTGACATTGGCGATCTGGCCTATCGCAATGCCGTTGCCCAGTTCGCATCGTTCCCTCCGTACGCAACACTCGCCGAAACGTGGGACATCCATCGCCGGCTGAGCGATGAATCGCTCCGGATCGGCAGGACTCAAGAGGCGATTGACCATCAGTTGGCTGCCTGCAACCTGATCCCGCAATTCGGCGATGTCACACCCGAGCAGAAAGCTGCGATCGACTTCGGCGTCCGTCAGCTTGGCGTCGCATATCTTCGGTTGGCGGAAACTCAAAACTGCGTTGAGTGCAACACTTGTGAGAGTTGTCTCTTTCCGATTCAGAACAGTGGCGTTTATGTCAAACAGAGTGCATCCCGAAGCGCCATTCAGTACCTCACAATCGCGCTGGATCGCGATCCCGCAGATCTGGAAGCGCGTTGGCTGCTGAACATCGCCTTCATGTCCGTCGGAGAGTATCCCGGAAAGAGAAGGCTGGAATCGTCTATACCGCAACAATGGAGACGGCACGTTTACTGACGTCGCGCCGGAGCTTGATGTCGTGCGTCCCTGCAGCGGATTCCCGGTCTGGTTCTGGGACTTCAATAACGACGGCCATCTGGATCTCTATGCGGGCAGCTGCCTGTGGTCGGTGCGTGACGTGGCTGCCGACTATCTCAGTTTGCCGCACGATGCAGAGCCCGATTGTCTGTACGAAGGCGACGGTCAGGGTGGGTTTCGCGAAGTCGCAAGACAACAGAAACTGACCCGTGTCACGCATCCCATGGGAGCGAATTTCGGTGATCTGGACAACGATGGCTTTCCGGATTTTTATCTGGGTACTGGCTACCCGGAATACTCAGCGTTGATGCCTAACCTGATGTTCCACAACCTGCGCGGCAACGGTTTTGCAGACGTCACAACAGCGGATGGTTTCGGTCACCTTCAAAAAGGACATGGCGTGTCCTTTGCCGATCTCGACAACGATGGCGATGAGGATGTCTTCGCGCAACTGGGCGGAGCGTTTGCCGGCGACGCGTTTGGCGACGCATTGTTCGAGAATCCCGGGTTTGGCAACCATTGGATTGTCGTACGGCTCGTCGGTACAGATTCAAATCGATCGGGGATCGGCGCCAGAATTCGACTCGATATCGACGAATCCGGAGCCAGACGCAGCGTTTACAAAACGGTCAACAGTGGCGGCAGTTTCGGGGCCAACCCACTTGCGGCAGCATCTGGGAGTTGGCAAGGCCGAGCAGATTGATCGACTGGAAATCTTCTGGCCGACCACTGGTCGCACGCAGGAGTTTCGCAACGTCCCGGTTGATCAGGGAATTGAGATCACCGAAGGCGCGGGCAGTTACCGCGAATTATCGCTCCGGTCCGTCAGGTTTTCGGAGCAGGGCCAGAGGTAACGACCCGACCCAGGGAATCATTGCTGCGTGGGGAATTACGAATCTATTGGAAGCTCCCCGCCTCCGACGCCCGGAAAAGCATTCTCTGCCAGTTCCGCCTCGCGAGTTCCTCGCAGATTCTGAAACAGCTTCGGCCAAGGGGACGCGTGCCGGTCCGAGATTCCGACGGGTTCGGAATCGCTCGCTCAGATGTCCGGCAGACCTGTATATTCCGCTTCGCGAATCTCGCCCGGAAAGACCGTTAAGCCGGAAAGACCGTTAAGAAGGTTTGGGCACTGCTTGCCGGGCTGTGGTTGAAGCAGGATTCTTTACGGGCAGGATGCCCCTGCCAACTTTCCAGCAATTTGCTGAAACTTTCCTGAAACGACCTCCCGGTCTCACACCGACGCCAATCGAATGCACGGTCAGATCCACACCGCCGAACAGGCCATTGAATTCCTCCACAGCCGCATCAATTACGAGCGGATGTCGGCGGCGCTTTCGGCGTCGGACTTCAAGCTTGACCGAATGCGAAACCTGTTGAGGCACCTCGGCGATCCGCACCTTGCCACACCGGTCGTTCACATCGCCGGGACGAAGGGCAAAGGATCGACAGCGGCGATGGTCTCGCAGATTCTGGTTGGGGCCGGACACTGCGTCGGGCTGTTTACGTCACCTCATCTGGAGCGGTTTGAGGAGCGCATCCGAATTGACGGAGTTCCCATCGAACCGGAAGAGCTCGTCGAGTTTGTGGACCAGATCGCCCAGGTCACGACAATGATCGACGCCGAGTCCGGAGGGCTGAAGCCGACCTTCTTTGAGCTCACGACCGCGCTGGGCTGGCTCGCGTTTCGAAAGCGGCGAGTTCGGATCGCGGTCCTTGAGGTGGGGCTCGGCGGTCGACTCGACTCAACAAACATCTGCCGCCCCGAAGTCTGCGCGATCACTTCAATCAGCCGGGACCACACGCACATTCTCGGCAGTCGGCTGAGCCAGATCGCCACCGAAAAAGCCGGCATTATCAAGGAAGGGATTCCCGTCGTCTGTGGCGAACTGCCCGCTGAAGCTGAAGCCGCCGTCCGGAGAATCGCCGCCGAACAAAGCGCAGAGATGACGGTGGCTTCCAGTTTGGTCGCTCTGTCCGGCAACCTCATCGGAGACCATCAGAAAAAAAACGCGGCCGTCGCCGTGGCGATTATCGAACAGCTTCGCCGCCGCGGCTGGACGGTTTCAGACGAGGCGATCTCAGCAGGATTGAGGAACGTCACCTGGCCAGCCCGCGTTGAGGTCATGAGCCGGCAGCCGCTGGTCATTCTCGACGCGGCTCACAACTGGGCTTCGTGCGGAGCTCTGCTGGACTCGCTGAACTCCCTGCACAAGAGCGGTCGGCGAATCCTCATCTTTGCCACCTCGGCCGACAAAGATGCCGCGGGCCTCTTGAGGCGGCTCGCCCCCGAATTTGACACGCTCATTCTGACCGCATTCCAGTTGAACCCGCGAGCTCTGCCAGTCGCAGAACTTTCGCGCATCGCCACCCAGGTCACGGCGAGGCGCGTTCACGTGGCAGCAGATCCCGCCTCCGCCTGGAAAGCCGCTCGGCGGTTAAGCCAGTCCGACAGCCTGATCTGCGTCGCCGGCTCCTTCTTCCTGGCAGCCGAACTGCGAGGCCTGATCGCCGAAGAAGCCGGCCAGCCGGTTGAACCCGCAGCGCACGGGTAATCTGAACGGTGGGTGAGGCGTCTCGACTTCACACGACGACACAAAGCTGCGAGGGAAACACGATGCACTTTTCGTGGCTTAGAGAATTCAGTCTTCAGGCCGGCGCGAAGGCCTGACGACTGAAGAATCTAAATCGCCCTCGCGTCAGGTTCGTCGGAGCGGCCTTAGTCGACCGGCCAGGCTGTCGTGATGACGAACCCCGTTGCTGCGTCTTCCGTGTCGATCCAGCCACCGTGCTGACGGAGGATTTGCCAGCACCGAGAAAGGCCGAAGCCGAGGCCGCGGCCGGCCTGTCGACCGGAAAAGAATGGGTCGAACAGATGCTCGCGTTCAATTTCGTCGAGCCCCGGGCCGTCGTCGGAAACTCGCAGAATGACACGCGATGAGCCGACCGATTGAAGTTGAATCTCGATCGTTCCGGCCTTCTTCAGCGCTTCCAGACTGTTGCGAATCAGACAGGAAACGACGACTCGAAACTGTTCCGGATCGGCCGGAATCTGCAATGTCTCATCGAGGATCAGATTCAGTTGCGTTCCCTGCGTCTTCGCCGTTTCTTCAAATGAGGAGACGACGTCCTGGACAAGCCTTGCCGGAAGGATCGACTCAATCCGAGGTTCCGGCGGCCGGGCGAACGTCATGGCGTCGCCGATCATGTCGCGGATTCGGTAGGCCTGACCGCCAATCGTCTCGAGAGATCTCCGGCGTTCCGGATCGGTCTCGCCGCGCAGCAACAGCGAAGCTCGACCCGCGATCGTTGCGACCGGGTTGTTGATTTCGTGCCCGGCTCCGGCCGCAAATTCCGCCAGCGCTTCGAGTTTCAAATCACGCAGCTCGCGCGACGTCTGTTTAGCACAGCCTTCCGGTGACGCCAGGCGGAGTTGCTGGATCAACCGCGCGCTCAAATCCGCAAGTGGTCGCGCGGCTCGCGTTGCCGGTTCAGCGCCCAGGGCAAGCAGGCCGCCAACGGTTTCGGAGACTTCTGTCGAAGTGGGTGTCCCCGCAGCTTCGGTGACATTTGCACGTGAGTTCGGGGTCAATTCAAACGGAACGACGGTCATCGAACTGAGAAGTTCGCGGCACTCACCCAACACGTCAGACAATAATTCGGTTGCCAGCGCGGCCGACCACTGGCTGCTGCACGCGGTCGTGAAATCGGCTTGCCCGTTTCGCAGCATCAACCCCCGCGCCTCGCCATCAATAATGAGCGAGACGAACAGCGTCGAGCATCCGCAGGCTTCAGACCAGGCTGCGGCGAGACCCTCAAGTAATCGGCGAGAGTCCGTCACAGGAAACGACCGGACCAGAAGGTCGAATCCCGTTTGAGTTCGAGCGTCTTCGGACTGCACCGTCATCTCGCCGCCACGGAGGGAATTGATTTGAGGATTGCTCAGTCAGCGGTCTACGAAAAACGCAGCAGCAGATACGAACCTGCTGCTGCGTGAATTTCGGAGTCGTCCATCTCGCCGATCAGGTCTTCGAGGTTGCCGGTTCAACGTCGAGCAGGCGGCAGACCTGATCGACCAGTTTTTCGATTTCAAACGGTTTCTGCATGAATTCGTCGGCACCGGATGCGCGCAGGTCCGCGATCTTGTCCTGCTCAACCATGCCGCTGATGCAGATGATTTTGCAGTCGTCCAGCGTCGAGTCGTTGCGGACCCGCTGGCAGACTTCCTTGCCGTTAATGTCAGGCAGCATCACGTCGAGGACGATGATATCCGGGTGATATTCTTTGACCATCATTCCGGCATCAAAGCCGTTGTTTGCAGTACGAACCTCGAAACGCCCATCGCTGTCGAGGACGTCTTTGATCAGATCCACCAGATCCTCGTCGTCATCGACAATCAGAGCCTTCCGTTTTCCGCTCTCCAGAGCGTCAGTCGGAATGCTGTTGTCTTTCATGAACTTGTACAGAATTTCGCGTGGAATACGGCGGAACCTGGAGCCTGGGACGCGAAAGCCTTTCAGCTGCCCGGAATCGAAGCACCGGATGATGGTCTGCTGGCTCACTTTGCAGATCTTCGCCGCTTCTCCTGTGGTGAAAACTGTCTTCATCGTTCATTCATCCTTGGAATTGAACAGGAAGGCTGGCAGGAATCGCTCTGAGACGAATTCAGTAGCGTTTAGCAGAACTCAACGAAGCTGGCAGGAAGTGTCGATCCGTCGATTGCCTGATCAGAGGATGTATCGACTTTGCAGGTTCTACCAGTGAAACCGATTTTACCGAATTTAACAGAAGTTCCGATTGTATCCAGATTACAGAACCGGTCAACAGGCATTGTTTCCACCAGCCCCCCGGACGTTCCCAGCACGGCGCAGCCGCCGGGCAGGCCTTGTTTTCCCGATGCGATGAGGCTTGCCCAGTCTGCGTCGTCTGTCGGCGAAGAGCACCCGAAGGTTGCTGTCTGCAGAACCTGGCTCAAACGACGGAGAAGGGGCGGTCCATTGCCTCTGTCCGCCGTGACTCAGATCTCAGCGGGAAACCGACAATACGAAGCTCGACGAACAGGGCATGACGACGAGTCAGCCAAACGGCACTCTCTACTGATCAAACGAATTTCAGGACCCGTGCCGTTCAACTTTTTGTCAGCACTTCATCCAGATTCAGGATCAGGTTGGCGACGTTGACCCATGCCGCCAGTTGGGCCTGCGAGGCCCGCTCGCCTTCCGGAGCAACCGCAACGCCCAGGAGCTTTGCGGCGCCGGCAGCATCCTTGGAGTACGCCTTGCGAAGGTCCGTCAGGATCGCAGTGAGCTCATTCAATTCCGAATCGGACGGCAGTCGTCCGGCCGAGAGGCGAAAAATAAACTGCAGCCGGTCCTTCGGTGCCTGACCGCCCTCTCTCAGCGTCCGCTCGGCCAGCATCCGGGCACACTCAAAGTACTGCGGATCGTTCAACAACAGGAGAGCCAGCAGCGGCGTGTTGGTTCTTTCCCGCCGGACAGCGCAGGCCTCGCGCGACGGGGCGTCAATGATCGACATCTGCGGCGGCGGCGCGGTCTTCTTAATAAACGTGTAGAGGGTGCGACGATGGACTTTGTCTGAACCGGTGTCCGCTTTGAATCGAACCGTGTCGGATCCGCTGTACCCAACCGCGAACCAGAGGCCGTCCGGTTGCGGCGGTTTGACACTCGGCCCGCCCATCTTGCGGTTCAAGAGTCCGCTGATGTCGAGTGCCTGGTCGCGAAGCATCTCGGCATCGAGCCGAAATCTCGGGCCGCGCGCGAGCAGCCGATTCTCCGGGTCTCTTTCAGTGAGTGCCGGTGTCACCGTTGACGACTGCCGATAAGTTGCCGACATCACAATCCGCTTCATCATTTTCTTGACGTTCCAGCCGTCGGCCTGGAACGTCACGGCCAGCCAGTCGAGCAATTGAGGATGACTCGGCGGTTCTCCCTGTGACCCGAAATCCTCCGAAGTCTTTACCAGACCGACTCCGAACATCTGCTGCCACAGTCGATTCACCGTGACGCGAGCGGTCAGCGGGTGTGACGGGTCCGTCAGCCATTGGGCGAAACCCAGCCGATTGAGCGGCGCGTCTTTCGGCATCGGCGGCAGCACACTCGGCGTACCGCGAGCGACCTGTTCCCCCCGCTTGTCGTACTCGCCGCGGGTGAGCATGAACGAAGGATTCGACTCGGCCTTCTCGCGGAAGACAAGTGTCGTCGCGGCGGCATTTCGAACAGCGGCGAGTTGCGTTTGAGAATCAGCGATCATTTTGTGTTTCGTCCCGAACTGGTCACGAGAGCCGACGAAAACGTGCTCGACAAAGTAGTCCTGCAGTTGTTTCTTCTGGTCTGCGTTTCGTTTTTCCGCTTCAAGCAGCACGATCGCCTTCACGTCTGCCGGCAGCGATCCGCCATTGGCCGCTTTCTGATTACGGTCCCAGAGCACCAGCGAGTCATACAGCGGTTTCTGGTTGGCCGAGCTCACGACGCCGGCTTTGTCCCAGTGGACTGTTCCGTCAAATTGAGTGAAAGCCCAGCCGTTGACCTGAGCGCCCGCGTTCAGTCCGACGTCCTTCGCTGGAACTTCCAGACGCACCCATTCGCCAGCTTTCGGCAGATCACCTTTGTTGATGCGGCTCGGAGAATTGTCTTTGCCCCACGGAATCTGATTGCCGCCCCACCTGGCACGGTGCTCCCAGTTACCGTCGTTCCACTGCAGCATGATTTCCTTTGGCGGGTTTTTCGGATCGAGGTACACGTAACAGAAAAAGACGTCGCCTTCGGCAATCTTGAGCGTCTCCGGTGATTTGTCGAAGAAATGCTGACTGCGTCCTGTTGCCGTCCGAGTCGACGCTGTCTTGCCGCTGACTGGTTTCGGCTCGGACACGAACTTCCACGGAGTGTCCCCCTGCGCGTTCGCTCCCGCTGGAACCGCGTCGTCGACCCAGACGAATTCCGTGGGCTCACTGAGTTTCAGTTCGGTCGGGTTTTCCGGTTCGACGTACTTGAAACTGGCCAGCGCACTCTGGATGTCCTGCTGAGTCGCGTCGATCTGCTTCTCAAGATCGCTGATTCTCTGCTTCTGATCGTTTGTAAACACCTTCAGCGCCGGCGCGTGGTCCTTCTTGTTTCCGTCCATCGCGTTGCCGTCGATGGAATTGAAAAAGGCGAACATCGAATAAAAATCTTTCTGCGTGAACGGGTCGTACTTGTGGTCGTGGCAGCGCGTGCAGTCAAAGGTCATCCCCATGAAGACTGTCCCCGTCGTCACGACTCGGTCGACGACGTTTCGTACGTAAACCTCATCCTGGATCGAGCCGCCCTCGCCGGTCGTCACATGGCAGCGGTTGAAGCCTGTCGCGATGAGCTGATCATCGGTCGCGTTGGGGATGAGGTCACCGGCGAGCTGCTCGATGATGAACTCGTTGTAAGGCTTGCCCGAGTTAAACGCGTTGACGACCCAGTCGCGGTAAGCCCACATTTCGCGGTAGTTGTCCAGGTGCAGCCCGTGCGTATCTCCGTACCGTGCGGCGTCGAGCCAGAAGCGGGCCATGTGCTCACCGAAGGCCGGCGACGTGAGCAGGCGGTCCACAAGTTTTTCATAGGCCTGCGGCGAGTCGTCCTTCAGGAACGCGTCGACTTCAGCGAGCGTCGGTGGAAGGCCGGAGAGGTCGAACGTCACTCGCCGGATGAGTGTCTCGCGAGTCGTCTCCCGGGATGGCGCGAGCTTTGACTGTTCGAGCTTCTTCAGAATGAACCAGTCAATCGGATTTCGCACCCAGTCCGGATTTGAGAGTTTCGGTTTCGCGGGTTCCTTCGGTGCGACGAATGCCCAGTGCTCCTGCCAGTCGGCTCCGGTGGCAACCCACTTTTTGAGGAGCTCGATTTGTTCCCGCGTGAGGTGCTTGTTCGAGGCGGCCGGCGGCATCCTCAGGTCAGGATCGTCCGACAGAATTCTCGCGACGAGTTCACTCGCCTCAGCTTTCCCCGGAACGATGACCGGCTCACCGGACTCGCCCTTGCCCAGCGCGGACGTTTTCTCATCGAGCCGAAAGCCGCCTTTGCGCTGCTTCTCGTCCGGTCCGTGGCAGGCGAAGCAGTTATTAGACAGGATCGGTCGAATGTCCCGGCTGAAATCGATCGAGTCGTCCTCACTGCGTGCGGAACGGCCCGAAGCCACAAGGGAGATCGCAGAAAGCGAGACGGCGAGCAATGCAAAACGGTTCATCGTCTGCACTCCATCGGTGAGTTTCATGTGAGAAAAACGGTCTGGCTGCGAGGCCGGTCTGCGAGACTGTGCAGTTGAGTTCAGCCAGTCCGAGGCGGGCTGACATTGTACGCCAGCCGGCGACACCGTCCACGTCAGCATGTTGGCATCAACTTTTCCGTCGCATCCTGCAGCGGTTCTGTTTACGCTTGAAGCCATGAATCCATCTCTCACCCCTGACCAGACAACGGCACTTCGCAAGGGTAACGGCATCGTCCAACTCGACGGTGACGAGCCTTGTGTTTTGATTTCGATGCCCGTCTTTCGCGAGATGATGGGTATCGGAACGGACGAGGAATACCAACATTCCCTACTCGCAATCGCAGAAGGCATTGCCGACGTTGAGGCAGGACGGACACGGCCGGTGGCCGATTTCTTTTCCGAATTCGACAAACGACATGGCATTACAGATTGAGTTCTCGCAGCGAGCCGAACAGGACATCGAAGAGAGTTTTCTGCGAATCAAGGCGGACGCTCCGATGAATGCTGTCCGCTGGCGAAGAAAGCTCGAAGCCAGTTTGAAGCTGCTCGAAGAACCGTCAATCCGGTTCGGATTTGCCCCCGAAAACGAGCATAGCGAACGCGAAGTGCGACAACTTCTCTTCGGGCGATATCGGATTCTTCACACAGTCGACGGGGATGTCGCCTACATCCTCACAGTTCGTCACGGCGCCCGGCGTTTCATGGGCGGCAAAGAAGTCGACTCGCTTTAGATGCGACCGCAGACTACTCGCCGCGTTGCCGCTTTGTGAGCACCGCGATAGTGAAGCCTCCGACGGGTTCCTCGTCGCCGTCGACGAACATCCAGTCGTTGAGGTTGTCGAGCGTGACTCGGACGCGGTCTCCGCAAAGGAGCGACTTCACGTCGGCCGGGTCGCTGTCGAGGACTCCCAGTACGTGGTCACCTTCGATCGCAGTCACGGTGACCCACATGAACTCGACAGAGTCGTGTTCCTCGAAACGAGCCTTCATCGCAAAGTGCTGTTTGTCGGTGCGGTTTTCAAACGCCTCGACAAATTCCGGCCAGCGGTCGCGAGCGATCTGCACGGCGGCCTTCATTTCCGGGTCGTCAGAACTGATCGTGACAACCGGATCGTAAGGCAGTTCTTCGAGGGCCTTGCGGGGGTTGGGCGATCGCAAAGCGGCTTCGGTTTCGTCTTCGAGAAACGGGTAGACGCTCTGGTCGAGCAGGTCGATGACTGCCAGGCAGTTGTCGTCTGCAAACTCGGCGAGCAACTGACCGATCAGAACATCGGCCTGAGCTTCGCCCGAATCGTCATCCATCCAGGTAATCAGGTCGCAGGAAATCCAGGCTGTGTGCTCAAGAATGGCCGCTCGAATACGGACTTCGTGAACCTCGTCGGCAACGGCTTGTGGATCGTCGAAGTACGGAGCCGGGAAGCTGTGAATAGTCAGCATTGCCGGATATTTGCTGCAGAAAAATGGTGGTTCCTCACCGACCAGAAACGGAGTCGATTCTTCGAGCGGAGTTTCGTCGTCATTGTCGTCTTCGGCACTCTCGTAGTTGACTTCGCAGCCCCAGGCTCGGGATGCCACGCGCGCCATCATTGATCCCTCGACGTAGTGCGGCTCGCGCAGCAGCAGCACGAGCGATCGCATCGGCGCATCGTCGTCGTCGTCGTCGGGGAGGTAACGAATGAGGCTGATCAGGCAAATGAGTGCCAGCGCGACGTTCGCTCCGTTCAAGTCCAGTCCGAGAAGTGTCCCGGCCGCACCGAGAGTCACAAGCACTCCGGCCCAGCGGCCCCAGGTTGTTTCCCGAAACCACTCCAGAACGAAAAGCACGCCGAGCAGCCCGAACAACAGCGCCAGCCCGGTCAACTGCCCGTTGACGAACAGCGGATTCCGCCACACCGCGACCGCAACGACGCCGACTAACAGTGCGCCGTTCAGGATGGCGGATCGTGTTTTCTTGCTCATGGCGTTTCCGGTTTGCAGGAGGTCCACAAGTCGGGTCGATGACGACAAACTTCGAGTTGGATTCAGACAGTCGGCGGAGTCACTCCCAGTTCCGTCGCGAGCGCCAGCAGCGCGTTCCAGTTGCCGTCGTCGAGCGGAATTCCGGACTGCTGCCGCGCCGCGAGAACTCGCCGCTCCGGATCGCCGGGGAGAAGAATCTCGTCAACTCCGTCGATGCGCGGGACACTGCGCACGTACTCCTCCAGATTCTCAACCTCCGTTTTGAGATGCTCAAACCCGGCGTACTGTTGCGGGTTGATAACGATAAAGAAGGCCGCATTGCCGATCGGTGGCGGCGGGTTCGGATAGGCACACTGCCCGCCCGAGAGAGTTCCGCACAGCATCTCGATCATGAACGACAGGCCGAAGCCTTTGTAAGCCTGATCGCCGCCCATTGGCAGAATCGTTCCCGGCGGGTCACCGTAAAGTTGATTCGGATCGTTGGTCGGTTTTCCCTCCGGGTCGAGCACCCAGCCGTCAGGAACTTTTTCGCCGGCGATCTTTTTGACTCGAACCTTCCCTTCCGCCGTCGCACTCGTTCCGAAGTCGAGGATGAACGGGCCGTCCTTTCCGCCGGGCATGCCGATGCACAGCGGGTTCGTGCCCAGGCGAGGTCGCTTGCCGCCGACCGGAGCGACTCGTTGAGCGGCTCCGTGAGTGTTGGCACAAATGATCGCGGACATGTTTTTCGCAGTGGCCATTTCCGCGTACTCACCGAGCCGGCCAATGTGAGCGGACTGACGCAGCGAGCCGGAAGCGATTCCCGCTTCGCCCGCTTTCTCGATGAGACGCTCGGTCAAGTCTCGCGAAAGGACCTGGCCAAAGCCCCAGTTGCCATCGCCAACGATCGTGCCCGAAGTTTCGTGAACAACCTGCAGCGTGGATCCCGCGTTGAGTTTTCCGTCCTGAACCTGCTTGACGTAAAACGGAATCCGCATGACGCCGTGCGAATCGTGGCCTCGCAGATTCGCCTGGACGAGGCTGCGTCCAACGATCGCGGCTTCATTTTCGTTCGCTCCGCCCGCTGCCAGCAGACTCACTCCAAAATTCAGCAGTTGCGCTTCCTGAAGAACCGGCACAGTTTAACTCCCGTCGAGTGGTTGGTTTCGAGCTCGCCAGGGTAGCGGTTTAGGCTGAGGCCGAACAGGGATCCGCGGAGTCCACTCACCCGGAGAATCATCCGGTTCAGGAAGCAGCGATCGCGGACAGGATGCCGTCCCACGTGAAAGTGTCCGCCACGAGGGCGACGGGCAACCCGCACTCCGCGGCCGCTTCCGCCGTGACCGGGCTGATCGCGACAAGGCGAGTCGATTTGCCAAGGCTCGCTTTCGCGGAATCCGGCAGCAAAGCCGCAAGGCTGCGGGCGATCGACGGGCTGCTCAGTCCGATCCAGGTCAGCTCGCCGGCTTCAATCAGCTCGACTGTTTCCGCGTCCAGTTCCGTCACGTCGCGGTTCTGATAAACGACGAGCTGTTCGAGATCTGCTCCGGCCGCGGCGAGCTCGCGAGGTAAAACATCGCGTCCGCGGCTGGCGCGAGCCCACAAAACTTTCTGTCCCTCAACGAGCGGACTCAGAGACGCGGCGAGACTCTCGGCGCGAAACTCTTCCGGAATCACGTCGGGCCGAATGTGGAGTTGCTCCAGCGCCTTCGCAGTCGACGAACCGATCGCCGCGAACTTCAAATGAGCCAACTGCCGCACATCTCCTCCGCGCGACCAGTGCCGATCCAGCAAGCCGGAGACGCCGTTGACACTCGTGAAGATGACCCAGTCAAACTCAGCAATCCGGTCGAGCGTCGCGTCGACTTCGGACCAGTCGTCCGGCGGAGTAATCTCGATCAGCGGCATCAGGACCGGCTGCGCCCCGAGCTCGATACAACGGGCAATCTGTTCGTCCGCCTGGTGAGCCGGCCGCGTAATTCCGACTCGCTGACCAAGCAGTGGCCGATCCTCAAACCACGCGAGTTGTTCGCGCTGCCGGACACACTCGCCCACAATGATCAGCGACGGGGCGTGTAATTGTGCCTCGGCGACGAGTTGCGGCAGCTCACCCAGCGTTCCCGCGACCGTCCGCTGAAGAGGCGTTGTCGCTCGACTGACCACCGCCGCCGGAGTTGATTCCGCTTTGCCGTTTTCGATCAGAGACGCCGCAATCTTCGGCAGCCGGTCGAGGCCCATGTAGAAGACGAGTGTTCCGGGCAGCTCGGCCAGCTGACGGTAATCGAGCTGGCTGGCCGGCTTGTCCGGCGACTCGTGACCGGTGATGAACGAGACCATCGCCGCGTGATCACGATGGGTCAGAGAGAGCCCGGCATACTCGCCCGCCGCGACGGCTGCCGTGATGCCGGGCACAATTTCATATTCGATGCCGTGCTCGCGGAGGAACGCTGCTTCTTCGGAACCTCGCCCGAAGATGAACGGGTCTCCGCCTTTGAGCCGAACAACCGTCTTCCCCTTCGAGGCTTCCTCGACGAGTCGCTGATTGATTTCGTCCTGCTTGAGGATTCGGCCACCCGGCGCCGAGTGTCGGCAGGTCCGCTCGCAATGAGCCTTCGCGTGGCGAAGCAGCAGAGGATTCACCAGCCCGTCATAAAGCACAACGTCGGCTTTCTGGAGGCACTCGACCCCGCGCAGCGAGATCAATCCGGGATCCCCGGGTCCGGCTCCAACGAGGTACACCTTGCCTGGCTGCATTTCCATAAATCACGCTGCAGGATGAAAGTCGTCGTGCGAAATGCACAGGTCCTCGGAGCGGGGGCTCATCGAAACAGGGGACAGCCACACTGTCGGGCCGAGCGAAATCCGGAATAAGTACTCCCGACCGGATTCGCGACAATCGACAGAACAGTCAGTCTCCACACGGGTTACGGCAATTCGACGGCTCCGCCCTGCTGGCTTTTCGAAACGATTGCTACGCGGGATGCGGTTTTCAAACGCCTGATTCCACTGTGGCTGACACCCTCAGATCACCGCGCCGAAGCCGTTTGTAGGCTACCCGTTGATTCGCAGGCCCGCCATCGCGAGTTTTGAAGTTACGCATGTGACCGTCGGGTGACTCCGCGGGCAACCCGCTGTAACAGCGTTATGTCAGACATTTCCGATTGGGGAAGAGAGACCGACCATGATGATTAGAGGTGACTTTGCGGTCAGCAGAACCGATACACAATCAAGGATGCCCGACATTATTCGTCGATCGAATTGTTCTGTCCTCAAGGCAAGGATGCCTCGTTGTGGGTTGCCGCTTTCCTGTCATTCTCCTTTTGTTTCTGTTGCCGGCACTTGCCAGTGCACAGGATCGCTCGTCAGGCGGCCAGCAGGGCTGGGTGGCAACCCCAGCCGCTTCGACAGTCGGCGAACTGGGCAGCGAGCAGGTCGTGACACTCGGCGACCTCGAACAGATCGCGTTCCAGAATAACCCGACACTGGCGAGAGCAAGTGCTCGGATGCAGGCGGCTCAAGGACGCCAGGTTCAGGCGAGTCTGTATCCGAATCCGGTTGTGGGATATCACGCCACGGAGATTGGAAATCTTGGGACTGCCGGGCAACAGGGCGCGTTTGTCAGCCAGCGATTCATCACCGCTGGAAAGCTGGGACTCGATCAGGCGATTGTCGGGAAGGAGATCGACGAAGCACACTTTCGGTTCCATGGTCAGGAGCAGCGAGTGCTCAGCGATGTGCGGGTTCGGTTCTATGACGCTCTGGTTGCTCAGAAGCGAGTTGAACTCACAAAGACACTTACCCGGATCGGCGATGAGCTTGTTCAATCAACCGAGAAGTTGCTCGAAGGTCGGCTCGCCACTGACAACGATCTTCTGCAGGCTGAGATTCGGGCCGACGAGTCCCGAATCCTTTTTGACAACGCTCGAAACCAGCAGATCGAAGCGTGGCGGCGGTTGGCAGCCGTTGTCGGGATGCCTCAAATGCAGATGGCAACGGCTTCCGGCGAGTTGACTGGCGAATTGCCGCAGCTTGAATGGGACAGTTGTTGTGCGACTGTTCTTGCGGGGAATCCCGAGTTGAATGCGGCGCAGGCCCGACTGGACCGGGCGGAAATTGTCATTCGTCGGGCGAAAAAGGAGCCGATCCCGAATGTTGATTTGTTCGTCAGCGTGCGGAAGAACAACATCAGCGGAAGTGACAACGCGAATGTGCAGCTTGGCATCCCGATCCCGATCTTTGACCGGAATCAGGGAAATGTCGCTGCTGCGGAAGCGGACTGGGTCGCTGCCAGTAAAGAAGTCCAACGGATCGAACTCGACCTCCAGGATCGGTTGGCCGTGGCGTTTCGACGGTACTCGAACGCTCGGCAACAGGTGGATCGCTACGGCCGCCGGATGGTGCCGCGAGCAAAGAAGTCGCTGGACCTGGTGACTCAGGGATACCAGAAGGGGCAGGTGAAGTACCTCACAGCACTCACGGCCCAGCAGACCTACGTGCAGGTGAGTCTGTCGTATCTGGACTCACTGCAGGAACTTCGGGTTTCGTCGTCGGTGATTGATGGGCAGCTTTTAACGGGCAGCCTGGCGAGTCAGTGGTAGCGACAGCACAAACTCCGATTGCCCGTGCCACAAACCGGTCGTACGATGTGAGGCTCAACAAAAAGGACAGGATGATGTATTCCCGGACGGTTTCCCTGATACTGATTGCGGCCATCGTTGCCTGCCCGATGTGGTGTGGTGCCGGTTTGTGTCGCGGTGAGTGCTGCTCACAGGAATCGTCCGAAGCCTCGACTGCTGCTCCGTTTCGTGGGACTCGGGATTGCTGCCACCTCGACGAAGACGGGTGTGAGCACGGCGACCACCAGCAAGGTCCCCGCAATTCTTCGCAGACATCCTGTCAGGGGATCTGTGGTGGTGCGGTCTTTGAGAAGATCGTCGAAGTCGACGACTGTCCCGATGTGCTCTTCCTGCCGCCGGTCGATGTTTACGCTCCGATAACCGCCCGAATCGTTGAGTGTCGTCATCGCTGCTGTGAGCAGAATTGCTGCCGCTCCGACTCGAACCACGGTCGCTTCCTGCGCACGCTGCACATGTCGTTTTTGTGCTGAGAGTCGAGAAAAAAGAGTCCAGAACCGGGAGCCAAAGCAGCCGCTCCTGAAGTGCTTTGTCTGGACTCGCTCGCTGGCGATCGCCCTGGCATGCGCTGCGCAGCCTCTCGACTCTGGACACTCGGCCCTTGACTCTCTTCTTCCGGCTGCTCCCGTGGGAGTACGCAATTCGAAATCTGTTCCGTCGCCCGTTGCGAACGTGTCTGACGTTTGCGGGCCTGACAACGGTGATCGTTCTGGTCTTCGTCGTGGTCGGGTTCATTCGGGGGTTGGAACGGTCGCTGGCGGTGAGTGGTGATCCGCAAACTGCGGTGATCTTTTCGCTGGGCATGGGCGAAAACCTTGAATACTCGTCGATTCCAATGAGAACGAACGATCTGGTTCCGGCCAGTGTCGCCGGGATTCAGGAGCGGTTCGGACAGAATTACGTCTCGCCCGAACTCTACCTCGGCACCCAGGTCGGAGTCGGCGAGCGTGAACCATCAATGGGACTTGTGCGTGGTGTCACTCGGTCAGCATTGCTGGTTCGATGGCGGGTCGAGATCGAAGAAGGTGACTGGCCCGGCACCGGAGAAGTCATGATCGGTCGAATGGCGGCGACAAAGTTCGGAGCCAATGAAGCGGAAGCCCGCATCGGTCAATCGATCACGTTTGAAGGTCGGTCGTGGAGGATCAGTGGAGTTTTTTCCGCTGCCGGTTCGGCGTTTGAGTCCGAAGTGTGGTGTCGTCTCGATGAGCTGCAGCAGGCGATGAAGCGGCAGGACCTCAGCATTGTTGCTGTCACACTTTCGCCCACTGGCGACTTCGCCGACCTCGATCTGTTCTGCAAAGAACGGCTGGATCTGGAACTTCAGGTCATGCGTGAGACGGACTACTACGCCGGGTTGCAGAAGGACTACCGCCCGATCCGCTGGCTGGCGTGGCTGGTCGTACTGCTCGTGTCCGGAGCCGGCGTGTTTGCCGGACTCAACACGATGTACGGCTCCGTTGTTGGTCGCATCCCGGAACTGTCGATGTTGCGGACCCTCGGATTTGTCCGGCGAGCCATCGTCGTGAGTTTGATTCAGGAAGGCATGTTGCTGGCGGCGGCGGCGAGTTTGCTGGCAGCTTTGATTGCCCTGGTGCTCGTCAACGGAGCGGCCGTGCGATTCACAATGGGAGCGTTTTCGCTTCGCATCGACAGCATCGCCGTGCTGATCGGCTGCGGAGTTGGTTTGCTGCTGGGATTCTTCGGGGCCATCCCCCCGGCGATCCGAGCGTTACGGATGCCTGTCGTCGATGGGCTGAAATCAGTTTGAACCCGTTCGGTCGCAGGATGCGGCGGGAACTTAACAACTCAATGGAGATGACAATGAAAAAGTTACTTGTCCTGACGGTGCTTGGCTGTGCGGCTGTTGCTTCCGGATGCTCACAGGACACCTCGACAACACCAGCAACGGAATCGGCTTCGACACCGGCGGTCGATGGATCGAAGTTTCTTCTCACTGAAGAACCAGCCGGTGCCGCCGATGTCATCAAGGTCCGTGAAGAAGCCAAAGATGGGGACGAGGTTGTCCTCGTGGGACGGATTGGCGGCGATGAGAACCCGTGGGTCGATGGTCGAGCGGCCTTCACCATCGTCGATGGATCGCTCAAGGCGTGCAGCGATATTCCCGGCGATCAATGTCCCAAACCCTGGGACTACTGCTGCGAGACAGACCGGCTGCCGGCCTCGACTGCTCTGATCAAAGTCGTTGACGCAGAGGGCTCGCTCGTGAAGGCCAATGCCAAAGGACTGCTCGGTGTGACAGAACTTTCCACGGTTGTCGTTAAGGGCAAGGCCAAACGGGACGACGCTGGCAATCTCACCGTGCTCGCCACTGGCGTGTATGTGAAGAAGAAATGATGAGTCATGACAAACGATGTTGATCTCACAGGACTGGCGATCGATCGCGGCGGCAGAAGCCAACCGGGCATGAAGACTCGGCGGCACGTGCTGACTCGCTACGTGTTGCCGCTGATTCTGATTCTTGGGTTCCTGTCGCTGGTGGCGTGGGCTTCACGCGACCTCATGTTTCCGCCCAGGGAAGTCATGGTCGTGCCCGTGTTCTCAACGACCGCCGAGGTCCGGCAGCAGGGCACGCCCTTGTTCAAGGCGGCAGGCTGGATCGAACCTCGACCCACTCCGATAAGAGTTGCGGCGCTTGCGCCGGGTGTCGTCGAGAAACTGCTTGTCGTTGAGGATCAACCTGTCAAAGCGGGAGACCTGATTGCGGAACTCATCAAAGACGATGCGAGGCTGACGTTCGAACGAGCGACGGCGGACTTCAATCTCAGAGAGGCCGAGCGGGATGAAGCCAGAGCTCAGTTCAAGGCGGCTGTAACTCGATTGGAGCAGCCGGTGCATTTGACGGCTGCATTGCGAGCAGCCGACGCGTCTCTCGCAAAGATACAGACGACCCGGAAGAACCTGCCCTTCGAACTCCGTCGAGCCGAGGCCGATCAGCTTGCGGCAGAAAAGGACTATGACGGAAAACTGGCAGCGAAGGGAGTCGTCGCGGGTGTCGAGATTGACATCGCCAGGAGCAAACGGGATTCCGCCACGGCACTGGTCGAGGAACTTCGTGGCCGGGACGAGTCGCTCAAGAAGGAACAGACTGCACTGACCGGCCGGCAGGAAGCGGTCAGGACCCAACTCGAACTGCTCGCCGACGAACTTGAGGCGAAGGAGCAGGCCGACGCCAAAGTCAAAGCCGCCACGGCGCGTGTCGAACAGGCTCGCGTCGCGCTGGCCGAAGCCAGACTGCAGGTGGTTCGAATGACGGTTGTTGCTCCGGTCGACGGTCGGGTCTTTCGTCTGATCGCTCACCCCGGCGCACGCATCGGAAGCGGGACGACGCAGATGTCGGGTCACGACGGCAGCACGGTCGTCACCATGTACCGCCCTGAAATGCTGCAGGTCCGAGTCGATGTCCGCTTCGAGGACATTCCCAGGGTCAGCGCCAGCGTCAGCCTCAAGCAAACCGTCGAGATCAACAACCCGGCTTTGTCGTCACCCATTACCGGGGAAGTTCTGTATGTCAGTTCCGAAGCCGACATCCAGAAAAACACGCTGCAGGTCAAAGTGGCGATTCCCGATCCGCCACCCGTGTTCAAGCCGGAAATGCTCGTCGATGTGACGTTCCTTGCTCCAGCACAAAGTGAGGACACTGCCAGGCCATCGCAGGAATTGAAGATTTACGCACCGCACAAGCTCCTGCAGAGCGACGATGCGGGCGCGTTTTTCTGGGTCGCCGATCAATCGGCCGGTGCCGCCCGGAAATGCCGGGTTTCCAAGGAAACCGGACCACTTCTGACCAGCGAGCTTGTTGAGATCACGAGTGGGCTGACAGTCGCAACCCGGCTCATCACGACAGGACTAGACGGACTTCGCGAGGGAGATCGAATTCTGGTCGTTGGCGAAGACCCGTCATTCGGAAAAACAACGGGCAGTCGGTCAGGCTCGATGAATCGACTGCCGTCAGGAGGCATCCAACATGGCACTGATTGAGATCAGGAATGTGACGAAACAATTCCACAAAGGCGGCGAGACGATTACGCCGCTGGACTCCGTGTCGATGGACATTGAACAGGGCGAGTTCATTTCGCTGATGGGAGCCAGCGGCACCGGAAAGTCCACGCTGCTGAACCTGATCGCCAGCATCGACAAGCCGGACAGCGGCAGCATCGTGATCGACGGAATCGACATTACGAATCTGTCTCGTACAAAGCTGGCCAACTGGCGGGCAGCCAGCATGGGCTACATCTTCCAGACCCATAATCTCGTCCCCGTTCTCACCGCCTATGAGAACATCGAACTGCCGCTGCTGTTGTTGCCGATGTCTGCCAGCGAACGTCGAAAACGTATTCAGATCGCACTGCAGGCCGTCGATCTGCTTGACCGGGCCGACCACTACCCACGTCAAATGTCGGGCGGTCAGGAGCAGCGAGCCGGCATCGCACGAGCCATCGTTGCTCATCCGAAAGTCGTCGTCGCTGACGAGCCGACCGGCGACCTGGACCCGGTCACTTCGGATCAGATTCTCGATCTGCTCAAACGACTGAACGAACAACTCAACGTGACGTTTCTGATGGTCACTCACGACGCCGCTGCCGCCGAAATCGCTCATAAGCAGTTCATTCTCGATGCAGGGAAACTCGTGCAGTCGGGCGGCGCGGGATTCGAGTCATCAGCCTCTTGCCAACCACAGGAAGCGGCGGATTAGTTTCCGTCCCTCGAAACATGTTCAAGTTCGTTCCGTACGTCTGGAAAACTTTGTGGCGGCACCGCTCACGCACGGTCCTCACCGTCAGTGGGTCTGCCGTCGCTCTCTTCGTGTTCTGTTTTGTCGGTGCCGTACAGGAAGGCATGGACGATCTGCAGCGACGGCAGGCAGCGAGGGGCTCGCTGATCGTCTTCCAGGCCAACAAGTTCTGCCCGGCCACAAGTCATTTACCACAGGACTATGACCAGCAAATCGCCCGGCTCGATGGCGTGAAGGAAGTCGTTCCGGTTCAGGTCTTCACGAATAACTGCCGGGCGAGTCTCGATGTCGTCGTGTTTTACGGAGTGCCACCGCAGAAGCTTCGAAAGGCTCGTGACTTTGAACTCACGTCAGGCAGCTGGTCCGAGTTCGAACAACATCAGGACGCCGCGGTCGTAGGCCGATCTGTCGCCAGTCGTCGAGGAATCAAAGTGGGTAACAAGTTTTCCATCGGCGAACTCAGTGTCAACGTCGCCGGCATCTTCAGGAGCGACGATCCCGCCGAAGAGAACTACATCTACTCGCACCTTGAGTTCCTGCAACGCAGCAAGGGGATGAACCTCGTCGGCACGGTGACGCAGTTAGAAATCCTGTTAGACGAAGGCGTCGATCCTGCCGCCAGTTGTGCTGAGATCGACGAGAAGTTCCGTGGTGGTCCCGTCGAAACCGATACTCGCCCGAAAGGCGTCTTCCAGGCGAAGAGCCTCGGTGACCTGACGCAGCTGATCAGCATGGCCCACTACCTCGGCTACGCCTGCGTCGGCCTCGTTCTGGCACTTGTCGCCACAACCACCGTCATGTCGGTCCAGGATCGCATCAAGGAACATGCCGTCCTGCAGACCATCGGGTTCTCCGGCCCACGAGTCTTCCGGCTGATCATGACCGAAAGCCTGTTGCTGAGTATTGCCGGCGGCATCATCGGCGTCGGAGCCGCTATGTTGATGCTCAAAGTCAGCAGCCTTTCGGTCGGAGCCGAAGCCGTCACGATCGCGTTTACGCCGTCGATCCGACTGGCGACCACAGGGCTCATCGTCTCAGCGATTGCCGGGACCCTCGCCGGAATCGCCCCCGCGATTCAGGCGGCGAGAACCGAGATCGTCCAGGCACTGCGAAACGCTTGAATCGCCAGGAACAACCCGGCCGGTCGTCGATTGCCTCGACAGGAATTGAGCCGACCGCGCGGCGCCCTGCGAGGCCCGGAGAATCCGGAGAACCGGTAAAGTTTCACACGGTTCCGCGACGATACTCACGGTGAGGCGTTGTCCCGGCGCGCGGTTCGCGCTGCGCGACGGAGCCTCGCACACTCGATTGACCTGACTGATTGACACTCTCGACCCGGGGCGTTTCGAATGAGCCGCGACGGAGACGAACTACGAATCGGATTCCTGACCGCCGTGCAGACTCGCGACCATGCGTTCGTGGGTGGCCTGCTGGTCACAGACCGTTTTGGCCGGCCGCTTGAATTTCAATGCACGACGCCGGTCAAGCCGAACCGCACCCAGGAACTGCTTTACGGACCGACTCTGGAACCGTTCATCCTTGGTGATCTGCTGGGGAAGGCATTGCTCGCCAGGATCGGCGTCAAGCCGACGCTCGTCGTGACTGACCGCTCGGAAATGCTCGCGTTGCGAAACATCGTGAGCGTTCCTGTCGTCACCCTGTGTGGAGATCGTGTGCCGGACGCTGCTCCAACGGGAAACGCTGCTCCAACGGGAAACATCGAGTCGGACCCGCTGGAAGTGACGATCGGGCAGCACCGGTTTCGAGCTCACGACGATTTCGCGAGCGACGTAACGCGAGTTGCCGGGCTCACAAAGAAGCTGGCGTCGGATGCGAATCTGCAGGAGCCGCTGGAACGAGTTGCGGATGCCCTGAAAGAAACAATGGCGACGGTTTCTGCGAAACCGCGCGTCGCGTGAGGAAACCGCGATGGCACTTCGACGCGTCGATGAACAGTCGTTCGGCGAAACGCAGCTCGACATTCGGGAAGAGCTCGTTCGGTACCAGAGCCTCCTCGGCAACGTTTAACACAACTGACACAACCTTCAGAATGGCAGGTTCCGTGTTTGTTCGAAGACCGGACAACTCGACTCGCAGACACTGGCACCGGGCCGTGGAATCGCGACCGGAAAAGCGGCTGTCGACAATGCTCGACCTGCCGACGGCCGCGGACTTTGGCGTCACGACATTCCCGGCGTCACTCGACCTGACGACCGAAATCTTTCCGTCGGGCTGGAATGGTGCGCTGCGGCGCTGGCCTCCGGTCGAGTGTTGCGAAGTCGCTTCCTCGATTCCGGTTGGCATGGTGCCGTCGTGGAGGCCAGCGTGGTCTCGCGTGCGGACGGTCGGCCTGGCGTTTCCCGATACCGTGCAGTTCCTGCCGATCAAAGATCAGGCCGACGCTGGACTGGCCGTGGTCCGCCCGAAAAAGTCGAAGGTAAGTGGCGACGGCGATGGCGAGTCGGAACGGGAAAAGCGAAAGCCAACGCGACTTCGACCGCCGGATGATGCGCTGTCTCTTGAGGATCGGCTGTTTTACATCCTGCAGCCACCGCTGGAGACGATGCTCGCCGGGCAGGAACTCATCATGCCGTTTGAGCCGTTTCCGCATCAGTACGAGGGAATCGGCTGGCTGTTCTCGCAGAAGTCGGCGCTGCTGGCCGACGAGATGGGGCTCGGCAAAACGATGCAGACGATTACGGCCGTGCGGCTTCTGCTGCGTGGTGCCCGCGTCAGGACGGTCCTGTTTGTCTGCCCGAAACCACTCATCCCGAACTGGCAGCGCGAGTTTCGGGCGTGGGCGGAGGAGCTTCCAATTGTCACTGTGGAAGGCGACACGAATCGCCGCAAGCTGATCTGGTCGATGCCCAACATTCCGATCCGGATCGTCAATTACGAAGTCCTCGTGCGCGACATGGAGCAAATGTCCGAGGACGAAAAACCGAAATTCGATCTGGTTGTTCTGGACGAGGCACAGCGGATCAAAAACCGCGACTCCAAAACCGCAGAGATCGTTCGCGAAGTGTCGCGTCGACGAAGCTGGGCGCTGACCGGAACGCCGATCGAAAACCGGATCGAGGAGATGGCATCAATCTTCGAGTTCATGGAAGTCGTCCCGCCGCGAGCAACGCCGGACCTCAGGCAGATGCGTCAAATTTCCGAGGTCTACGTTCTGCGGCGGACGAAAGATCTGGCCATGAAAGATATGCCGCCGCTGCTCGACCGCGAGGCAGTCCTGGAGCTCTCGGCGGCGCAGAGATACGCGTACCACACGGCGGAGAAGGAGGGAGTCATTCAGCTCAACGAGCTCGGTGAATCGATCACTGTGCAGCACGTTTTTGAGCTCGTGCTGCGGCTCAAGCAGATTACAAATTTCGATCCGCTCACCGGCGAGAGCACGAAACGCGACCGCCTCATCGCGGACATGGAGGAAATCGCGGCGAGCGGCAAGAAGGCGATCCTCTTCAGTCAGTGGACCAAAGTGCTGGACTGGCTCGCCCCTTCTCTGGAGCAGTTCGGGCCGCTCATCTACCACGGTGGCGTGCCGACAAAGAAACGCGAGCCGATTCTCAAACAGTTCCAGGAAGACTCAACAAAGCACATTCTGCTGATGAGCTACGGCACGGGAGCAGTCGGGCTCAACCTTCAATTTTCCGAATATGTTTTCCTGTTTGATCGCTGGTGGAATCCGGCTGTCGAGGACCAGGCGATCAACCGGGCTCACCGCATCGGGCAGAAGAATACGGTCATCGTGACGAAGTTCATTTCGAAGGACACGATCGAAGAGCGAATTGACGCGGTCCTCAAGCACAAGCGCGAAATCTTCGAGGCGGTGCTGGGCGGAGGCGACGAGTCAACGGCCTCGCTGAGTCTGAACGCGGCGGAAATCTTCGGGCTGTTCGACCTCAAAGCGAGAGCCGGCAAGCGAACAAGGAAGATCGCCCCGAAGATCGAAAAGACGGGCGACGCCGCGTAGGAACTGGGAATGAATTGATTTCCGGAGTTTCAGCCGCGAAGCGGCGGCAGCACGTAGCCCCTGGCGTGAGCCAGGGGACGGCGAGCGCCTCCGTACGCCAAGCCGCGAAGTGGCGACAGCAGACTTGAACTGCGGGTTTGCTGTCGTCCCCCGGCGCGAGTTGTCACACCGAACGAGACGCTCATTGGAAGCGGACGACGAGGCCTCGTTCCGTGAAATCCTCCATTCCTTGCTCCAGCGAATACGCAGGCCAGCGGCAGACCACCTGCCCCGAGGCTGGATCGTAAATCGACGTATAGAGCGTGCCCCAGCCGATGTGGTGTTTCGTCTGGTACAGCGGCGGCTCGAAGAATCTCGAAATGAAACGGTCCCGTGTCTCTCCTTCGTCGTGTAGTCGCAATGACAGAAAATGCGCGCGGTCGAGGCTGGCCGTCGCGCGGGCGTGTTCGGCCCACTCGACAGAACCCTGATGATTCGTCGCCAGGGCCTGACGTGAAATGATGGGATCCCGATCCGGAGAAATGAACACGGTGGCGTGAGAACCGGCTTTATCCAGCAACGTCACGTTGTAGGCCATGTGGCTGGGAACGCGGCTGAGAACTTCAGTCGCCTCGGAAGTCGTTTCGCAAAATTCCAGGATGTACCGCAGAATTAAGGGGATGCCGAAACCATCGCCGACGATCTTGCGTCCGCCAAACGCCAGCGACACCGCGAGGCCGCTTTCGTTCATGCCATCCAGAACGCCCCACAGGCAGTCGCTCGTGGCGATTACCTGACGGCCATTCCACGCCGTGTGCAACTGCAGCGCTTCCCACAGCTTCGCGCTGTAATCGTAATTGCGGACCAGAAACGGTTCGTCACGCGTCCAGACTGCCTGGGAGCAGCCCGACATGTAGGGCGTCGGGTTGTAGAGGCTCAGAAACCGAGCGGCCTGATCACTGCCGCCGGCAAGCTCCAGCAGGCGTTCGTACGTTGGCATCAGTTCCGGCATGTACGACTTCAGCGCACGCTCACACGTCAGAAACTTCGGTCGGGCCTTGTCACCCTCCTTCAGAAACCATTTGTGATAAGCGGGCCACAGTTTTTCGAACAAGCGGCGCCACTTGTCACCCGGCTGCAGTTCAGAGATCGCTTGAAACAGTGTTTCCATTCGCGATACAGATCGTGTCCGGCGTGATAAAGAAACATGGGGAGCGGTCTGTCCAATCTACATCATTTTGAAGCTTCCGACTTCCGCAACCTGAGCAGACACTTCCACTTCGGCCGGCTCAATGGGACGTGAAACGAACTGCGAAAGGATTCCGTTCGTCCAGGCGCGAGCCCGGTCGTTGAGTTCGAAGTCTTCGGTCATCAGACGACCCGGAGTAATCAGAATCCCAAGATCGGCACCTTCGTACTTGTAGTCGCCGGGCTTGGAGATTCGCAGGAAGAACGCTTGATTCTCCGATTCAACGGTTCGGCGGTGCGTCTGCATGCGCACGTATTCGACACTGCCGTCGTCGTGCAGACGCCAGATGCCCGTCATCGGCGCTGAGGTAATCAGCTCGACGGAATCGCCGGTGTGTTTAATGACGAGCTGACCCCAACTGTCGATATTGTGAGGATCGGACCAGCGACGATTCAGGTCTTCGACATCCAGCTCAAAATCGACGCCGGCCCATTCCAGCAGGTGGAACAGAAACAGCGGAGCGTCGGCATGCGCGAACGCTGCCAGATTGGTCATCGCGCTGGCACCGGTGACTCGCGGATTCACTTCGCCGAGGTACAGCTCGTCCGTATCCAGATCACGCAGGAAGTCCAGCTCGAAGTAACCGCGATAACCCATCTTTCGGAGTTCTTCACCAAAGCGGAACGTCATGTCGCAGGCTTTGTTACGGACGTCCTGCGAGAACGCTTCGGCCAGCACTTCATTGCCGCACCAGCCTCCACGGTACGGAGTCAGTTCCTTGAACCCGACCAGTTCCGTCATCAACGGCCCGACGATCGTGCCGTGCCTGGTCACGCAGGCTTCCTGAGCGGCCCCCCGGCAGCGGATCCGCTTCATGATCTTCACTTCGGGATCCGCGATGATTTCGTCGGCGTGCTTGTTCCAGTCAGCTTCACTGGAAATGAAGAATGTGGTGTGTCCCGAATCTCCGTACGCCGTTTGAATGACGACATCCTCACCCAGTTTCCCGGTGAGCTCACGCATCTGCTGATAAGACTTCAGGTTCGCCAGGACGTTCGGAACACTGTCGATACCAGCTCGATCGCCGATCCGCGTCGTCATGATCTTGTTGTCGATTTCCTGCCGCAGACTGGCTTTCGGAAAACAGACTTCGAGTCCAAGTTGCTCGCAGAGGGCTTCTGTCTGCTCGTCAAAGAACAGGAACACGGCCTTTCCGGCGACTCCGTCCTTCGTCCGACTACGGATTTCGTCGACGACCTCTTTGTGTTCGAGCAGATAGTTGTTGATGTCCTCGATGGATGTGAAGGGTCGGTGCGGCATCTCAGACGGCGAGAGAACGCTCGGGTGTTGACCGTCGAAGCAGTCGATGTAACTGATGTAGTAAAAAAAATGCGCACCCACTCATCAAGACCCAGCAGGTTGAAGTTCGTGGCGCTGATGAAATAGATCGGCGTTTCGTTGCGGTGGAAGAACAGGCGAATGTCCGGAATGCCCTGCAGTGTTCTCGCCGGTGTTGAGTCGGTCGTCATATTCGTTTCTCCGTAAAGATCATTCGTTTGTAAAAGTTAAGTCACGCGGAGCGACTAATCGCAGCGTCGCCATCGTCGTCAGTGGATCGCCGCTCCTTTTCGCTGGCCGGCGCGGCGGCCGTGGCGACGAATTCCTTCCTGAACACACGCAGGCCGAATGTCGGCTCGTATCCGTGAATTTCCTTCACATCGAGCGCCATCAGGTAGCCGACGATCTCGCGAGTAATCACCTGACCGGGTACGAGCACGGGAAATCCGGGCGGATAAGGAGTGATGAACGCTGCCGAAACGATCTCCCGATCCGACTCGACGGCTTTCAGTAACGAGCCGTCTTCAAGCTTCACGTATTCACACGACTTGTCTTCGTAGGCATCGAAAAACGCCCGTCGCAGATCGCCTTCCGGCGTTGTGCTGTCGGACGAGGTGAGAAATGCCGGATGAAAGCGGCTGAAGTTCGGCAGCGGTGGCAGATCCTCGGTCAACGATCGGACCTGCTGCTTATGCACGTCGAGTTCCACCTTGCTCCAACGGTCGAGTTTGTCATCCAGGTCGCGGGCGATTTCCGTCAGCACGTTGACCAGATGGGCGACCGTGCCGCGCGTCATGCCGATGTGAATCATGAACAGCACGGTATTCCGTGACGTCTTGTTGATCTGGATGTCGAAGCGATCCATCAGCAGCTGCTTGAAGGTGTCGCCATCCAATCCCGTTCGACCGACATGCAGACTGACTCGGGTCGGATCGAGGACAAACTCGTCGGCCAGCCAGGCCTGGTCCATGCGTGCCCAACCGTCGGACTCGCTGTAGTACTCTTTCAATCCTGACGGGCGATATTCCTCAAGAATCATGTCGCTTGGAGCCAGGACACTGAAGTACTTACCCATCAACGGGTCGGCGTCGATGCGTTCGCGGAGCATCATCGCCAGTTCGATGCTGCGCGCGACCAACTCGTGCCCCTCAAGTTCGACCTGCCGACGACCGACATCCAGCGACGCCAGGATCTGATAATTCGGCGAGGTCGATGTGTGGGTCATGTAGGCTTCGTTGAACGCGTTGCGAGTGTGATGTTCAAAGTCCTGATCATGGACGTGAATCATCGAACCCTGCCGCAGCGCCGTGAGCGTCTTGTGTGTCGACTGTGTGGCATAGACCCGGACGCGTGCCCGCTCGGGATTGGGCAGCAGCCGTTGGGTGAGCCATGTTTCGTCGTCGTCGATGTCGCCCAGTTCGCCAGCGTCAAACCGAGCCTGCCATTTCTTCCAGGTGGCGAGGTATTCGGCGTTCTTGAATTGCTGCCGCAGGTGACCTGCCGACCACATGGCCGTTCGACGTCGAAGGATCGGTGAGAACCTCGCGTAAGCACTCCAGGCTTCGTCCCACAGAAAAATCATGTCCGGCTTGATGGCGAGAACTTCTTCCATGATCCGCACGGGATCGTAGACGACTCCGTCGAATGTAATGTTGGTCAGCAGCAGCATGCGTACCTGATCGAGCTTTCCGGCGCGTCGAAGCTCCAGCAGCCGAAACTTGATCTCAGACAGCGGAACGGCTCCATACATCGAGTACTCCGACAGCGGATAGGCGTCGAGGTACACCGGGTGCGAGCCGGACAAAATCACCGCATAAGGATGCGACTTGTGGCAATCGTGAGCCAGCAGCACGATGTCTCCGGGCCGATTGATGGCCTGCATGACAATCTTGTTCGCGGTCGAGGTGCCATTGGTCACGAAGTAAGTTCGTCGCGCACCGAACGCGCGCGCTGCCCGCTCCTGAGCGTCTCTCAGAGAACCGTTTGGCTGCAGCAGTGAATCCAGCCCGCCGGTTGTGGCTGACGTTTCCGCCTGAAAAATCTTCTGGCCATAGAACTCGCCCATGTCGCGAATCCAGTGCGACCTGACGATGGTTGCCGAGTGTGAAATCGGCAGCGCATGAAACATGCCGGTCGGTTTCTGGCTGTACTTTTTCAGTGCATTGAAGAACGGTGTTTCGAAGCGATCGTTGACCGCCTTCAGGATGCTGAGATGCAGCTCGTGGTAGTTCTCCTGGTGATAAAACGCGCGACGGAAAGCGCGGCTTGGCTCACCGGCAATCGCTTCCACAGGAGCATCAGTGACCAGAAACAGATCGAGCTCCGGACGCAGCGCCTTCAATGCGCTGCCGAGCCTCAATGATCGCTCTGTGGGCATCATCGCGACGACTTTGTCCGGATCCTGATTTGTCAGCGGATGAATTTCGTTGAGCAGATTGAACTTCTTCGACGTGCGGTACGGGAAGCTGTACCGGACCACGCAGATTTGAATATCCGGATTCAACAGCACACACATCAGCGCGTCTTCAAACGAACGAGCGACGACCATTTCGTAGAAGAACAGGTCGTCTGGACGCCTCAGATCACGCAACTGACGCCGCAGGTCTTTGGCTTCGACGTCCGTCACATCATCGATGACGAGCAGCTGGAAATAGGGTCGTTTCTCCTGTCGAATCCGGGCGTGAATCTCCTCACTCAGTTTCGCAACGTTCAGCAGGTCACCGTAGTCCGTCAGCCGTGACGCCGTCAGATCAAGTTTCCGGTACAGGCCATTCGCCATCATCCGCACCATGCGGAGCGTCTGCCGGGCGAAGTCATCGTAGCGCCGCTGTTCGAATGAGACGCAGACCTGTTCCATCGCCGGGCGGCCAGGGAACACGAAGAAGTCTTCCAGTGGCCTCAGAAAATTGAAGACTTCGGCACAGGCATCCGTCAGCCACATCACGTCGGCCTGAGACTCTGTGTTGCCGGGTCGGGTGAGTCGATGCAGACGCCGAGCGGAATCTCTCAGGAAATGCCAGATATCCGTTCGCACCCGCGTGACGTTGTACAACGCCACGTTGGAAGGATTCACCGATTCGAGGTCAAAATAATCGTAGCCCTGTTCTTTCATTCATCCCATCCGTGCAATGAGTAATCCTTACTGTCGAGTGGCAGCAACGCGCGAGGAGCGACACGCATGCGGTCAGACATTGACCGCTTCTTCATCCAGACCGGCTCGTTCATCCAGACCGGCTCGCGAACCGCGGCTCTGTTTGGCGAGCGGCCCCAGTGACTGGAGATAACTCACTTCCTTGCCGCCTGGTCCGTACACAGGAAACTCGACGGTCGAATCGCGAAAACTCTTCAGCGGCTGGCCGAGTCCACGGAGACCGACTTCGCGATACCGGCGAACTCGATCGAGATCGATTTCCATCGGCACGAGTTCTTCCGACGCGCCGAACTGGTGCAGCACGTCACCGGCGGGACCGCAGATGATCGAGCGGCCGTTGCCGCCGTCGCCAGCACCGTTGATATCGACCATGAAGCACTGATTCGTCGCGGCATTTGCGCGGGCAATGGACAGCTCGACGTCGCGGTCGATGGTGGTCGTCAGAGTCGGGTGCAGAATCACTTCGGCACCCATGCTGACCAGAGTTCGCGTGGTTTCGGGGAACCACATGTCGTAGCAGATCGAGACACCGAAGCGTCCCACATCCGGGACGTCGAAGACAACGAACGAGCTGCCGCACTCGACACCCTCTTCGTACGGCAGAAACGGAAACATCTTGCGATAACGATTGATGACGATGCCGCTCGGGTCGATGACTGACAGCGTGTTGTATCTCTTGTCCTCAACCTGCTCGACGAGCGATCCGCTGATGACCCAGATCCTGTGTTTCGCAGCCATCTCCTGAAACTTGCGTTCCGCCGGACCAGGCAAAGGTTCAGCCTTCGCAGGGTTGGGACCGTAGGCAGCCAGTTCGCTGAAAACGACCATCTGCACCCAGGGAAAGAGGTACATGAAGTAGTCCAGCTTGGCCTGAATGTAGGGCAGGTTATCCCGCATCCCGGAAACGTTGAGTTGCATCCCGCCGATGGCGAATGGTGTCATTGAGGATCTCTTTGAAAATGGAGTTGAGCAGTATTGTGGACGCGTGATTCTGTACGGCGGAACGGTCGTGAGTCAGCTACGAGTGCCGTGTCACGGCGTTTGCGACTTCATCCGCAATGATGTCGAGGCCCCGATCGAGCAGTTCATCCGTGATCACCAGTGGAGCCAGGAAGCGAATGACGTTGCCGTAAATTCCGGCGCCGAGAATCAACACTCCACGCGACACGCACGCTTTGAGAACTTCGCCCGTCAATTCTGTCGCGGGTTGATGCGGGTCGCCGTTCGTCATTAATTCGATGGCCACCATCGCACCGATCCCGCGAACGTCGCCGACCCAATCCGGAAAGCGTTGCTGGATTGCCCGAAAGCGATCAGTGACTCGCCGGCCGATCTCAATGGCTCGAGTATTCAGTTGTAACTCTTCCATCAGGCGGATCGTGGCCAGAGCGGCGGCGCAGGCCACCGGATTGCCTCCGAAGGTGCCGCCGATCGTTCCCGGTCGAGCGCTGTCCATCACGTCGGCCTTCCCGATGACCGCACCGATCGGCAGTCCGCCACCCATCGCCTTCGCCCAGGTCGAAATGTCCGGCACGACACCGTAATGCTGGAACACCCCCCAGTGCCCGGTTCGACAAAAGCCGGACTGAACTTCATCCATGATGAGCAGCATGCCGTGCTCGTCGCACAACTGCCGCAGCCCCTGAAGGTAGGTCTGAGGAACCGGAATGAACCCGCCCTCTCCCTGCACCGGCTCAAGCAGCACGGCGGCAACCTGTTCCGCCGCGACGGTGTTGGTCAGCGATTCCCGAAAGCGACAGAGTTCACGCTCGACGAACGCGGCCTCACTTAAGCCAGCGCCGTACCGGTAGTGGTTAGGAAACGGCAGACGGTAAACCTCGGGGGCGTATGGTCCGCAGCCGACCTTGTAGCCGTACTTCGAAGTCAACGACATCGCCATCAGAGTGCGACCGTGGAATCCCTCGGTAAAGCAGATGGGGGCCGCCGTTGGCGTGCAGGCCTTCTGGGTTGTGGCGGGAGAAGTCTTAGGCGTGGCCGCCGCGTGGATATTTCTGTGCCGGCGTTTCAAACGACTGACCGATCGGTATGACTCGATCACGATCCCCGACTACCTGGAATCCCGCCTGCGCGACACGACTCATCGCATTCGACTCGTGGCCGCGTTCACTCTGGTTGTGTTCGTGACGATTTACGTGAGTGCTCAGATCGACGCCATCGGCACGGCGTTCGAAGGGTTTCTCGGCTGGAACTACTACATCGGAGCGATCGTCGGTTTCGCCGTCGTCCTGGTTTACATCGTCAGCGGAGGCTTTGTCGCGGTGGTCTGGTCGGACGTCTTTCAGGGCAGCCTGATGGTCGTCGGCCTGGTGGCACTGCCGTTCTTTGCGCTGGGGACAGCGGGAAGTCTGGAAGCGCCGATCGCAGCGCTTCGGCAACAGGATCCGCAACTGCTGTCGCTGTGGGGACCGGATGGCAAGAGCTGGGCTTCGGTCCTGACGATTCTTAGTTTTCTGGCAATCGGGCTGGGATTCCTGGGTTCGCCGCAGATCTTTGTCAGGTTTCTCTCACTGCGGTCAGTCGATGAGATCCGGCCAGGAGCGATTGTCGCCGTAATCTGGACATTGCTGGCCACCACCGGCGCAGTCCTGATCGGCATCGCCGGCCGCGCGATGCTGATGGCGCCTGACAAGTCCATGACGGAGCAGCTGGGCGAGGGTGGCGAAAAGGTCCTGCCCCTGCTGGTGGCGGACGTCGTCCCCGAGTGGGCAGTCGGCCTGTACATCGCGATCGTCCTGGCGGCGATCATGTCGACCGTCGATTCGTTGCTCGTGCTGGCATCGAGTGCGTTCGTCCGCGACTACTTTCAGAAAGTTCGCCATCCGGACATGTCCGATGAGCAACTGCTTGGCCGCAGTCGGACGGTGACTTTCCTGCTGGCGGCGGTCGCGCTGGGAATTGCCTTCGCTGTAGCCGCTCTGGTGCCGGGGCGAACGGTCTTCTGGTTTGCGATTTTCGGCTGGTCGGGAATTTCTGCGACGTTCTGTCCGACGATGATCCTGTCGCTGTTCTGGCCGCGACTGACTGCTCGCGGGGCTCTGGCCGCGATGCTGTCGGGATTCGCCAGCGTGCCGTTCTTCAAATTCGTTGCACCGCAACTGCCCGTTGTCGGAGACAGCTTCGCCGCATTATCCGAGCTGCCACCAGCCTTCATCGTGTCCGGGCTCGTGGCGATCGGAGTCAGCCTGTGCGATCGCAATGGTCAACAGATTGCGGCGCAAGTGCGGGAAGAATTACTGGATTAAGAATTGCTGGAATATGGTCCGGCACGGACTGCACACACGGCGGAATCGTTCACGCCTGCGTCTGTGACGGAATCTGAAACTGGAAAGGATGAGTGTTTCTGTGCTCGGAGTTCTGTCGTTACTGGTGGCGCTGACGCTGTCGTTGCTGATTACGCGGGTCGCAGCCATGGCGCTGACGTTTACGGGGATGTCGCGTGAGGCGGAAAAATTCCAGGCAAGGTCGGCCTTCACCGGCGTCGGCTATACAACCAGGGAAGCCGAAAACACGGTCAATCATCCCGTCCGGCGGCAGATCATCATGCTGCTGATGCTGCTGGGAAACATCGGTGTGGCGACAGTTGTCGCGACGATCATGGTGTCCTTTTCCAGCACGACCGAAGCCAGCTGGCAGCAGCGTGCCACGCTCGTCGCGATGCTGTGTGCCGGTCTCGGGCTGCTCTGGATCGGCTCGACAAGCCGCTGGGTCGAGAAACGACTGAACCGCATTATCGCGTGGTCGCTGAAGCGTTTTACTGATCTGGATGTGCGCGATTATGTGTCTCTACTGGAGCTGTCCAGTGGGTATGCCGTTTCCGAAATGCTGGTGGAACCGGGTGACTGGCTGGTCGACAAGCCGCTGGCCGAACTGCGTCTGTCCGACGAGGGGATTCTGATCCTGGGCATCCGGCCAGTCGATGGGCAATTCCACGGGACGCCCCGCGGTGACGACACGATCAAGGCGAATGATACGCTGATCGTTTACGGCGATCTGGATTGCATCGAGGCACTCGATCGCCGCCGCGCAGGCCGACGGGGTGACCGGGAGCACATGAAATCGGTGGAAGAACAGGAACAGTTTGAGGAAATCCATCGGCTGGAACGCCTTGCCGAGGAATCCACCAACCCGGATGCCGAGTGCCGACTGATCGGTGTGAGCCAGCCGGACATGGATGCGGCCGGTCTCGGTGTCGTAATAAACGCCGGGGCCGCAATAAACGCCGCTCCCCTGAGCGGTCTTCTCGCCTTCAAGATTATCGAGGTACTCGTTGTCGCTGCGGAGGTCCGTGAGGAAACGGTAGCCGTGCAGCGGGATCATCGAGTCGCCGAAATTCCCCAGCACGTTCGTCGAACCGGGACTTCCTCCGAGTTCAGGAAATGTTCTGACAGAACGGAACTCTCCCGGTGCGCCATCCGGAACGGGTTCCCAGGACGTTTGTGGAGACTCAAAAAACTCGCGCAGTCCTCCGTCGATGATGGCCAGTTCGCCGGGAAGACTGCGAATTGTGATCGGCTTCGGGCGAGTGCCGCGGACGCTTACACGAACGTGGTCGTAGTACGTCCCGCCGCGCAGATAAAGCGTGTCGCCAGGGGTGAGCTTTGAAACGGCAATCGAAAGTGTTTTCCACGGCTGCGTCCGACTCCCGTCAGACGTGTCATCGCCGCGGGCCGGATCAACGAACCTCGCGGGTCCGTCGGGCATCGCCCGGTCGGAGGGAGCGGGAAGCGGCCTCATCGGCGGATGTGACTGCGCCGCGGTGAGGCATGTCGCCGACAGTGCGAGGACAGGAATCAACGCCGCAGGAAATCGCGTTCGTGTACCGAGCATGTTCTGACCCGTGGTTTCAAATCACTGTGGCCGCGCTCGCGCCGGCGATTGCCGCGGAGCTTTCAGACAGATTGTCCGAAGATCTCAGGAATCCGCGACCGAAGCTCCATTTTGAAACCGATTCAGATCGAACGATCGGCTCACCCGATTTCGTGGGCGACGAGGTCTTCGTACGTCTCGCGTCGTCGGGCGACGGTGACGTTGGAGCCGTCGACCAGGATTTCCGCCGCACGAGGCCGCGAGTTATACGTGCTGCTCATGGCCGAGCCGTACGCTCCCGCGCTGAATGTGCAGAGCAGGTCGCCGCGCTGCATCGGTGGCAGGTGGCGGCCTTTGGCCAGGTAGTCGCACGACTCACAGATCGGGCCGACGACGTCAGCGGCCTCGCACCCGTCCGGAGTCGCTTCGGCATTGGCCGGCATCTCGATGGAAGGGGCCACCGGCCAGACGCGGTGGAACGAGTCATACATTGCCGGGCGGACGAGGTCGTTCATACCACCGTCCTGGATGATGAACAGCTTGCCGCCTTCCCGCTTGGTGAAGATGACTTTCGAGATCAGCACGCCCGAGTTGCCGGCGATGAAGCGGCCAGGTTCGAGTGTCAGTCGGCAGCCGGCCTCTTTGATCTGCGGGACGATGACCTTTGCGTATTCGGACGCGGGCAGGCCTTCCTCGTGTTTGTAGCTGATGCCGAAGCCGCCACCGAGGTTGATCCAGCTGATTTCGTGCCCCTTCGCCCGGTACGCCGCGACGATCTCGACAGCCTTCTTCGACGCCTTTTCGTACGGCTCGGTGGTGAGGATCGGCGAGCCCAGGTGCATGTGAATTCCGCTGAGCTTTAAATGCGGATTGGCGAGGACCTTGTCGGCGAGCTGGTTGGCTCGTTCGATGTCCATGCCGAATTTGTTGCCCTTCTTGCCGGTCGTCGTTTTCTCGTGAGTCTTCGCGTCGATGTCCGGGTTGAGGCGGAGTGCCACTCGACCGACTTTGCCCATCGACTCGGCGACGGCGGCGATCGCGTCGAGTTCGGCTTCACTCTCGACGTCAAACTTGAGGATGTCGCACTCCAGCGCGAAGCGGATTTCCTCGTCGGTCTTCCCGACTCCCGCAAAGACGACGCGCGTCGTGTCCGCTCCGGCCTGCTTGACCCGGTACAGCTCGCCGCCGGACACGACGTCAAAACTGCTGCCGGCTTCGTTCATCGTCTTCAGCACGGCGAGATTGGAATTCGCTTTCACCGAATAACAGATGACCGGATCCGTCTCGGCGAACGCTTCCTGAATCTGCCCGAGCTGATGCAGCAGCTGAGCCTTCGAGTAAATGTAAAGCGGCGTGCCATATTCGGCAGCCAGATCGGCCACGGCGACGTCTTCACAGTAAAGCTGGCCGTCTCGATATTCGAATGCGTTCATGATGATTCCGAAGTTCGTTTGCAGGAGGGAAGGAGCCTCGCCCTCTCAATTCAGGAAGCAAAGCGGTCGCTGGCTGAGCCAATTCGGTGCGGATTGTTGTCGCTTCGAACGGGCTTCGAAAGGGTAGGCGTCTGCCGGATTTCAGGACGCCTGCTCGCCGGGTTCCGTTCGCGTGTCTGAGCCGAAATCGGTCTTATCCGAGAAATTCAACCGCCGTTGCCAGCCCACTGACAACGTAGCGGAGCGGCGCAAGCCGCCCGGTTTTGCATGGGAAAACGCGCTCAGACCGGACGGCTCGCGCCGTTCCGCTACTTTTTCACCGGGCCGCTACGTGAGCAGTTCCGGGATCGGCGAGCCGGGGCAGATCACGAATGGGCGGTTCAGATGGTCGCGCAGCTCCAGATCGCCGGGGACTCCCAGCTGGTTGTAAATCGTCGCTACGAGGTTCACCGGCTGCACCGCGTTTGAGTCCGGGTAGGCCCCATAGCGATCGGACGAGCCGTAGACCTGGCCGCCTTTGATACCGCCTCCGGCAAGGACACTCGTAAAGCAGTTGGGCCAGTGGTCGCGGCCGTCGGCTCCTGCGCCCGCGTCGCTGTTTCGCTGGCCGATTTTGGGCGTCCGTCCGAACTCGCCGGTCCACACGACGAGAGTTTCGTCGAGCAGACCTCGATCCGACAGATCGTCGAGCAGCGTCGAAAACGCGAGGTCGGCCGGCGGCATGAGTCGCTCGCGGTGGTCGATGAATTCTTTGCTGTGCGTGTCCCAGTAAACGCTGACATTCTTGATGCCGTCGTTTGGCCAGAAGACTGTGACAAGAGGCACGCCGCGTTCGATCAGTCGTCGCGCCTGCAGCACCGACTGTCCGTGCGGGTTCCGTCCGTAGCGGTCACGCATTTCGTCCGGCTCTTCCGAAAGGTCGAACGCAGCGCGACCAACGGACGAGGCCAGCAGGTCGAACGCGCGGCTGTAGTGACGGCTCATGTTGTCCAGCGCGGCCGACCGGTCGAGGCTGTCGAGCCGGCGTTCCATCGATGACAGCAGCGACTGCCGTCGGAAAAGCCGCTCGTCGTTCAAGCCGGGTTGCGGCAGAAAATCGCCGACGCGGTAGTCAGGCAGCGCGGGGTTCCCGTCGATCGTGAGCGGGTCCCACGTCGGCCCCAGCCAGCCGGCGAACTGTCCGTGACTTTCCTCGACAAAACGAGGCACGGTGTTTTCCAGCTTCGGCCTCATCGACACAAACGGCGGCAGCGGCCCGCGACCTCGACCCAGTCGCGACAGCACCGCGCCGATGTGAGGCCAGTCTTTCCGCAGATCGTTGCCAGGTGGAGGCGGCTGGCCAGTGAGCAGGTAGTGAGTCGACGTCGTGTGATCGACATTCGTGTGTGTCATCGACCGGACAATCGCCAGCTTGTCGACGCGGCTGGCGAGCCTCGGAAAGTGCTCGCAGATCTGAATTCCGGGGACGTTTGTGGAGATCGGTTTGAATTCGCCACGGACTTCGGCAGGCGCGTCCGGTTTTAAATCCCACGTGTCCTGATGACCTGGTCCTCCCCACATAAAGAGGAGGATACAGGCCTTGGCCTTCACCGGAGGACGGTCGGATGTGGCGTCCTGCGCCTCCGCTCGCGCCGACAACAGACGCGGCAGAGACATGCCGAACAGACCGATCGATCCGGCGCGGACGATGTCGCGTCGAGTGGTGAGCGGCGATGAAATATGGCGAGGCAACATTCTCTGATCAGACGAAAGTTTACGGGAGTCAGGACTCCAGCCGAGTCGTACGCGACTCTCAGACCCTGAGGACAGTCTGCCAGAATACGCGGTTCCAAACGCAGTGTCCATCACTTCGCACTGCAATAGGCATCGTTGCATTCCCGTCTGCAGATCGGTATTCAGACCGCTTTCCCGCATTTCCCAGCCGTGCCGGTTCCGTGCGATTTCAAAACGTCTACATCGAAGCTTTTGGATATACGCTGCCCGATGAGATCGTCACGTCCGACGAGATCGAATCGCGGCTGGCTCCGCTTTACGAGCGGCTGCATCTTCCGGCCGGCCGGCTGGAACTGATGACCGGCATTCGCGAGCGACGTTTCTTTCCGCCGGGAACTTTGCCCGGATCGGTCAGTGTCGAGTCGGCTCGGAAGGCCATCGCGGCCTCCGGAATTCCGATCGACTATTTCGGAGCCCTCGTACACGGCTCGGTGTGCCGGGATCAGCTTGAGCCGGCGACCGCCGCGGGAGTTCATCACGGAACCGGCCTGCCGCAAAGCTGCGCCGCGTTCGATGTGAGCAACGCGTGCCTGGGAATTCTTAACGGCATGCTCCTTATCGCGAACATGATTGAGCTTGGTCAGATCCGCGCGGGAGTTGTCGTCGGCACGGAAACCGGGCGCGGTCTCGTCGAAGGCACGATCGATACTCTGCTCAATTCCCCGGACATCACCCGGAAAGATGTGAAGGGTGAGTTCGCGTCGCTGACAATCGGGTCTGCTTCGGCCGCGATTGTGCTGTGCGATTCGAAGCTCAGCCGGACCGGTAACCGGCTTCTCGGCGCGTGCTGCCGAGCTGACTCGTCGCACCACGAATTGTGCGCGGGTGGTGTCGAGGCCGAGAAGTTCGGTGACGGCCGACCGCGCATGCAGACCGATTCAGAAGCGCTGCTTCACGCGGGAGTCGGGCTCGCGGCTGAGACCTGGCAGGGAACTAAACGGGCACTCGGCTGGGAGAACGAATCGGTCGACAAGGCGTTTACGCATCAGGTCGGGCGAGCTCACTGCCGGCTGCTTTATGAAAAGCTCGGCCTGAGCGAGGAGCTCGACTTTGCGACGGTCGGGTTTCTGGGAAATACCGGCGCGGCCGCGCTTCCGGTGACAACGGCGATCGGCCTGGAACGAGGTCACGTGCTTCCTGGCGAGAATGTCGCGCTGCTCGGCATCGGCAGCGGACTGAACTCGATTATGGCCGGCTTCCGGTTTCAGAGCCTGCCCGCGCGGCGGGGCTGACAACTGCTCCGCGCGGCGATCCTGCCGTAGGCGGATTTCTCCGAAATCCGCAGTGATGACGGGTCGCAATCTCTCCGCAGGCACAATTCAAACAAACCGCTGATCGCGCGAGCTTGCGATTCCTCGCCGTAAGACATGCGGATTTCGGAGAAATCCGCCTACCTTCATGTCTTGAGCGGTGGCCTCCCCTTGCCAATCCGTGTGTCATGGCGCGGGACATTCCGCACGAGGCCCGCCTTTGGGCGAATGTGTTCTCTTCGGAGGCGTCTCCCTCGCTTGCGGGAGGTGGTCGACTTTGCCTCAACCGGTCGCGGGCCGGTTAAAACGCCACTCAACGGTGATTGCGATACGGGTCTCCGCGAGACGTGAGATCCCGGTTGCTCTTGTCGGACCTCGACCTACGGTTATTGGCAGGCCAGGTTGAGGTGCTCATGATGACGACGAAAACTGCAGCTTCGGGCGGAACGCTCGAGCTGGCTCCCAGGTCTTTGACGCAAGAGCGGCAATTTGACCTGGAAGATCCCGTACCAGCCATGAGGGCGCTGCTGGCTCTGACCGAGACGACCGGACTTCCGTTCTTCTGCGTCGATGTCCATTCGGGATCGGTCCTTGCGAAGACCGACGAGGACCTTCTCGAACTCCTGCCCTGGTCCGTCCGAGGTCAACTGGAGGGACTGAATGGGCTGCGAGTCGTCGTGGAGCCGACGGGGCTTGTCTTTTACAGCGTGGCCTTGCCGGATCTGGAAAACATTCCGGTTGCTGCCGTCGGTTACGTCCTCAATCCCGACAGTTCGGAAGACGGGTCTGCGCAGCAGGCTTTGCGAGAGATTACGCAAACGCTCGGCTGGAGCGACGTCGAACACGAACAGTGGCGAGCGTCCCAGCCCTACTGCAGTCCCGATCTGCTGAAGAAGCTTCTGAGCACGTGCATCGAGTCTCGCAAATGGCTGAAATGGATGCAGGACGAGATCGCTCAGCTGGTGCGCGAGGCCAAACGCGCCGAGGAGGAAATCGGCGTCGTCCATAAGATGACTCGTGAGCTGCGTCTTACCAGATCGTCGGCGGAGATCTCAGGACTCTTCCTGAAGCAGCTCAAGCAGCTGATCGGCGCTGAAGGGAATCTCATTGTTCTGGATCAGGATCCGACGGATGGCATTGAGCCTTCCAATGCCCCCCAAACCTGCCAGCAGGGGAAGTTGCTGCTCGACCAGAAAATGCTTCGGCGTCTGCTCGACTGTTTTCCCGGCCGAGACTGGTCCCGGCCGCTGGTGCAGAACAAAGTCGACAACACACTGCTGCGAACGGATCAGGAAATCCGGAATTTCGTCGTTGCGAAAATCGGCAGCGACACAATCTCGACCGGCTGGATTCTTTTGTGCAATCTTCCCGCCGGACGCGAGTTTGGAAACGCTGAGGCAACTCTCCTGCAGTCCACCGCGACGCTGCTGGCAACTCATCGCCAGAACCGCCTGCTCTACTGCGAGCTCGAAAATATTCTGCTGCAGTTCGTGAATCTGCTCGTCTCAACGCTCGATGCGAAAGATGCCTACACGCGCGGACACAGCGAACGTGTCGCCGCGATCGGACGTCGTCTGGGCGAGGAACTGGGCCTTCCGGAGCGGGACCTCAACGATATCTATCAGTCCGGGCTGCTGCATGACATCGGGAAGATCGGCGTCAACGATGCGATCCTTCAGAAGCCGGACCAATTGACTGACGAAGAATTTGCTAAGGTCAAGAAACATCCGGAGATCGGGTACAACATTCTTTGCGGCCTGAAAAGTCTCCGCCCGCTGCTGCCCGGGGTTCGCAGTCATCACGAGGACTTTGCCGGAACCGGCTATCCGGACGGCCTGACTGGCGAAGGAATCCCACTGATGGCCCGCATCCTCGCCGTGGCCGACGCGTACGATGCAATGCGCAGCGACCGCCCGTACCGGCGAGGCCTGCCTGTCGAGACGATCGAAAAGATTTTTCGCAGCGATCAGGCAAAGCAGTGGGACCCGGCGATCATCGCCGCGTACTTCCGGGTTCGCAGCAAGATTCTCGAGCTCGGGCAGGGCGGCGTTACCGAGTAAGCCGCGTCCCGTTCGTCCGCATCCGGGAGGGCGAGGCTCTCGCCGAGCCGCAAGCGCATTTCCCTTTTCCAGAACTCGAAGCGAGAGTGACGGTCTCGGCCAACCAGGCAGGAGCGTTATTGGAGAAATCGGCCGTTTCTGGTAAAGAGCGGCTCACCTGGCTGACTGGAATTCCCGCTGAAACGGAAATCCTGCCGGGTTCGGCGTACGGCAAAAATCGACTCACCGCAAAGGATGGCGGACGATGCGAATTCAGCATCCTCTTTTGAACTCAACGCTTTCGGCCGGAATGACCAGCTCGTTCCGGGTGCTGTTCCGCACGCTGCGGATCGAATTCGATTTCGACGTTCCCGAGACGAATCCGTACCAGGTCGCCCACGGCCAGACTTTCATCTACTCGGTCTGGCATGACTCGATGATCGTCCCGGTCTTTGCTGGAAAACAGCCAGCGACGATGGCTCTTGTCGGGCAGCACAACGACGGTTCTTACGTGGCGAATATCCTGAAGTCGGCGGGCATCCCGTCGGTGCGTGGTTCGAGCTCGAAAGGCGGAGCGACGGCACTGCGACGGCTGATCGAAGACACGAAGGACCACCACATCGTGCTCACCCCCGACGGTCCGCGCGGCCCGAGACGCGAACTCAAACCGGGCCTGACATACCTCGCCGCAAAAACCGGCAAGCCGCTCGTCCCGACCGCGTTTGCTGCCTCCCGGTGCTGGAAGATCAAAGGCAGCTGGACCGACCAGATGATCCCTTCGCCGTTTGCGAAGGTCGTCGTGCTGGCGGGAACTCCGATCGAGGTTCCGAAGAAGGCGTCCCGTGAGGAACTTGACGAGTACACGGCGAAGCTGCAGACAGCGATGGACCAGCTCAACGAGGAGGCTGAACGCCGGGTCGCTGAGTCGCCGCAGGCTCGCGCCGCGTAGCCAGGATTCGCCCCGGTCTCTTCTCTGCCTGGGGGAAAGATGGCCGGAGGCCAGATGAGGGGTTGCCGCATGACTCCGCAGCGCAGAGTGCAAAATGAAAAGTGACAAATGAAAAGTGCAAATTGAAAATCTGTGTGGCGCGAGGTTTTTCACTTTGCATTTTGCACTTCTCACTTTGATGTTTTTCCACTCTGCTGTTTCTCCACTCTGCTGTTTCTCCACAGTGCGCTGCCGCTCCCTCGAACTGGTTGCTGTCACACGAATCTGCCGATACCGTGGGGAACTCTCGAATTTCCTCGACATCGACGACTCAAACGGACGTCGTAGTTGCCTCACCGGAGCTCACGGATGCTGCGGATTTCTGGTTCCAATCGAAAACTCTGCAACGGCGTTTCCCGCCGGGAATTCCTGCACGCGGGAGCTCTTGGCGCGGGCGGACTGGGGCTGTCTCAGCTCCTGGCGGCGGAAGATGCGAACGTTGCTGCGACAGCCGGTGCCGGTTTCGGCAAGGCGAAGAACTGCATCCTGCTCTTTCTGTACGGATCGCCAAGTCAGCTGGAAACCTTCGATATGAAACCGAAGGCTCCCGTCGAGATTCGCGGGACGATGAACCCGATCGCCTCGTCGATGCCTGGCATGGATGTTTGCGAGCTGCTGCCTCACACCGCGAAAATCATGGACCGCACAACGGTCATCCGGTCGATGACTCACAGCCAGCCGATTCATGGCGTCGCCTATGCGATGACCGGAATTCCGGCGATCGACGTCGGCATGGAACTCAGCCCGTACGACCCGGCTCATCACCCGTGGTTTGGATCCGTCGTCGAGTACGTCGACCGGCGGCGACGCGGGGGCGAGGCCGACTTTGTGCAGAACGTCGCTCTGCCGTTTCACTTCAGCAGTCAGCGCAGCGATCAGCCATTTCGAGCTGGTCCGTACGGCGCCTTTCTGGGAGCCGGCTTCAATCCGACATGGACGGAGTTCGTCGGCAAAGGCACCGTCGACATTCACAAAGAACGAGCCAACGGCCAGTTCTCTTTCGACGGCCCGGAACCGTACCTCGGCTGCGACAAAGAAACGCATTTCCGCATCGCCTCGACGGCTCCGCTGCCGAGCGTGACGCTCGACCGGATCGATCGACGGCGTTCACTGCTGACTCAGTTCGATCAGTCACGGCGAGACCTCGAACGATCTCCGGCTGGTCGGTCACTCGGCAAGTTTCAGGAGATGGCGTTCTCCCTGGTCGGCACGCCGAAGGTTGCTGAGGCGCTCGACACGCGGCGCGAGCCGCAATCGACGCGCGATCTTTACGGGATGACGCTGTTCGGCCAGGGCTGCCTGGCCGCGCGGCGAATGGTCGAGGCGGGGACTCGACTGTGTTCCGTTTTCTGGGACGAGTACGGTCTGGCCGGCGACGCGTGGGACACTCACGTTGAGCACTACCCGCGTATGAAAGATCAGCTGATGCCGCCGTTCGATCGCGCGTTCTCTGGATTAATCCTTGACCTGGAACAGCGCGGTCTGCTCGACGAGACCCTCGTTGTGTGCATCAGCGAGCACGGCCGAACGCCGCGACTGAACTCTGCAAAGGGCGGCGGCCGCGATCACTGGGCGAAGGCTTATTCGAGCATCTTCGCCGGTGGCGGAGTCACTCGCGGCAACGTGATCGGCAGTACCGACAGCCAGGCTGGCGAAGTCACGTCGCGCCCCGTCGGCCCGAAAGACGCCCTCGCCACAATGCACTACCTGCTGGGCATCGATCCACACACAACGATCCCCGACCGAAACGGCCGCCCGGTGACGATCGTCCCGGAAGACAGCCAGGTCGTGACCGAGATGATCGCTTAGACGTCCTGACGGTGTGGGCGCGAGCCTTGACCTGAACACTCCTTCCATTCCCGTTGCCGCTCCGTGGTAATACAATTGGATTAGATGAAGATTTAAGCCTCTTTCGGCCGATCCAGTTGTGGGGTTCAGAGATGACTGAACAGCGTTCTCTCACGGATGCGCAGGCTCGGGTTCTGAGTTTCGTGGCCGGGCAGATTCGCTCGACAGGGCGGTCGCCTTCGCTTCGTGAGATTCAGGCGGAGTTTCGGTACGGGTCTCCTCACACAGCTCTTTTTCATGTGAACAATCTCGTCGAGGCTGGATACCTGCGCCGGCAGGCGGGGCACCGGGGACTGCAGCTGGTCGAGTCCGCTGGAATTCGTCTGGCCGGCATCGTGGCGGCCGGGCCTCCCATTGAAGCGATTGAGGATCGGGAAGAACGGATCGATCTGAGCGGGTTCTCGGACGAGAATCACTTTGCACTGCGGGTCCGGGGCGAATCGATGATCGAAGAGGCCATCGCGGATGGCGACATGGTTGTTGTGCGGAAGCAGGAAACGTGCACCGATGGCGATCTGGTTGTCGCTCGGATTGGCGACGAGGCGACGCTGAAGCGGTTTTATCGAGAGCCGGATAAACGCCGCATCCGGCTGCAGCCAGCCAACTCCAGCATGGAGCCGATCTTCTGCCGGGCCGAGGACGTGGCCATTGAAGGGATCGTCGTCGGCGTGGTACGACTGATGGGGAATCGGTGAGGCGGCTCATGGTTATTCAGCAAATCCCGACGAGTCGCCCGCCAGCGCAGGATCGTGCCGCTGCGATCCTGGAACTGCGGTCGAATCTGCGAGGCCTGTCGCACGGGCTTCGCAGAGAAGCCTGCGAGAAGGATGTGGTCTCGACTTCCGTTTCGGCACTGGACGCCATTCTGCCTGACCGAGGTCTGCTGCGCGGAACGCTCAGCGAATGGATCGCCGCCCGGCCTGGCGGGGGAGCGGCTTCGCTGGTGATGCGGGTTGCCAGACAGGCTCAGCGTGAGGGGCCGCTGGTCATTGTGGATCGGCTGAGACAGTTTTATGCGCCGGCGCTGGCCGCGACCGGCACGCGACTGAACAACGTGATTCTGGTGAGGCCGGAATCGCGGGTTCATGAGCTGTGGGCTCTGGAACAGTCACTCAAGTGTCCCGGCATCGGTGCCGTGCTTTCTCAGATTGATTTCCTGAAACCTCAGGAGTTTCGCCGTCTGCAGCTGGCTGCCGAATCGGGAACAGCGATTGGTCTGCTGCTGCGTCCGGCGACGGCTCAGAGTCTGTCAGGCTGGGCGGATATCCGGCTGTTAATTTCGCCTCGTGCCGCGCCGCGAGGGACGTTCTTTCGGCGAGTGGCCGTGCGATGTGTCTACGCGAAGGGAGGCGTCATCGATCGAACCATCGAACTGGATATCTGCGATGAAACGGGTGCTGTGTGTCTGGCTGCCGGACTTTCCGATTCAGCGACTGAACAATGAACTGCCGGAAGCGAAATCCGCAGCGTGCGTTCTTTATGTCGAGTCGGGCAACTGCGCGCAGGTCGTCATTGCGTCTGGCGAGGCAAAGCGGCACGGAGTTCGCGCGGGCATGCCGCTCGCCGAGGCGCAGGCTCTGATCGAGTCTGCACTTTTCCTTCCCCACGATGCCGATGCCGATTCGAGGGAACTCAGAAATCTGGCCGGGCTCTGTGACCACTACAGTCCGTCCGTCGGGTTAGAGCTTTCCGGAGAAGCGCATTGCCTGGTGCTCGACATTTCCGGCTGCGGGCATTTGTTCGGGGGCGAGTCCGGTCTGGCCCGGCAACTGGTGATCGATCTGGCCGAGCGGAGTTATTTCGCTCATGTCGCCGCCGCAAAAACGATCGGAGCCGCGTGGGCCATCGCCCGGTACGGCCACTGCACCGGTTCGGATCGTCGGCTAAGGTCATTGCCGGTCGAGGCGCTGCGGATTCCGGACCGGCTGGTCACTCAACTGCGGGAGTTCGATCTCCGGTACGTCGGCCAGTTGTCGGCGCTGCCGGAAGATTCGCTGCCGTCGCGCTTCGGCAGCGTGTTGAACGAGCGGCTTGGCCAGCTGTACGGTCGCCGTGAAGAGTTGATCGTCCCGGTTCCTCGGCCGGAGCCGATCCGCGAGACATGGACAACGGAAGAACCCATCTCTGCCTCGCAGGCCATTCAGTATGTCTGCCCGGATCTGCTGGCGAAAATTCTTGACACATTGAGCTCTCGCGGCCAGGGACTGCTGAAACTCACACTGCGTCTGGAAAGTGAATCGAAAGAACCGGCTTCGCTGGACATCCGACTGGCTCGGGCCGTGAATTCGCTTCCGCACGTGCTGAAGCTGCTCGAACTGAAACTGGAAGTGACTTCCGTTCCGGCCCGACTGCACACGGTGCAGATGGAAGCGTCCGTCGTGGCGACACTTCAGACCCGACAGCGAGGTCTGTTCGCGACGATCCAGGAACCAGGCGATGCCAGCAGAGAGGTGCGAAGCCTCGTCGAGCGACTCAGTACGCGGCTCGGCGAAGACGCTGTCGTCCGGCCTCACCTGCTGCCCGAAGCCATCCCCGAACAGGCTGTGGGATTCTCGTCGCTGACAGAGACCACTTCGAAGCGGAAGCATCCGACTGATGGCGGGACGCTTCCGATAACAGTTCGACCGTTGATTCTGTTCTCGTCCCCGGAGCCCGTTCGAGTAACCGCAACCAGCTCTGATGGAATCCCCGAAAGTTTCTACTGGCAGCAGCAGCAGCAAGTGGCCAGGAGCACTCGAGTCGAGCGGATTTCAACGGGCTGGTGGCAGGATTCCGGAACGACTCATCGAGATTACTGCCTGCTCGAAACAACCGGCGGATCCCGGTTCTGGCTGTTCCGGGATCGGGCAGGTCAATGGTTTCTGCATGGACTGTTTGAATGAGGTCACTCGGGATGATGAATCGTCATGGCGTCCTCGGAGAGCGGCGCAAGCAGATCAGCCAGGGGCGACCGTTCCGTGATTTCCAGGTCGCAGTATCGAGCGACCTGTTGGATGTCTGTGAGGAGGACGGGCTGCCTCAAGCGTCCCGTCCGATTGGCAGCCACCAGCGGGTTGGCTTCGGTTGTCAGCATCGTGCACGAGTCGACCGATTCGCCATCGCCTTCCCAGTGGTCCCACAGCCCGGCAAAAAAGAACAGACCACCGTCAACGGTGTAGCGAGCTTCACCGCCGCCAACGTACGGCTCGTAAAATTCGCTGCCCGCCAGCACGCAGCGCTGCGAAGTGAACGCCCGGCGGAATCCCCAGGTCGAATCCACTGTTTCGCTGCGAGCGTTAAACCGTTCCCGCTGGTACTTCTTTCGCGTCGTGTAATTCGCCGAGGGTTTCCAGTGAGACGGCAGCCAGCCCCACTGCCGCAGCTCGATGATCCAGTCGTCCGTTTCCGCATCGCGCCGGATGACCACGACATCGCTCATCGGGTACCGGTCGGTTTCCGGGACAAGATCGAATCGAAGCTGAGCGTTTTCGAACGGCTCGGCAATCTGTCGCAGATTCTGTTTCACGTTAAATCGATGGCACATGGCGAAAAGCTATCGCGTCCTGCCGACTCCAGCCAGCGACCGTTTCTCGACAGCGTCTGCTGAAGGAGCCTGCCGTGCCCGATCAACCTCCCGCAAAACGCCGAGCTGCCGCGCCGACAACCTCACAACCTGCCGGCTGCTATGCCGAGCTGCATTGCCGAACGAATTTTTCGTTTCTGGAAGGCGCTTCTCATCCGGATGAACTGGTCAATCGAGCTGCGGAACTGGGGCTCGCCGGGCTGGCGATCACCGATCGCAACAGTGTCTCCGGAATCGTTCGAGCTCACGTCGCGGCAAAGAGCGCGGGACTGAAGCTGCTGATCGGGGCCGAGATCACTCCTGTTGATGCACAGCCGGTCGTACTGCTGGCAACCGACCGCCGCGCGTATGCTCAGCTCTCGCTGCTGATCACCCACGGTCGACGAAACGCCGCTAAAGGAGACTGCCAACTGACCTTCGACGATGTCACGCGGCATTCTTCCGGCCTGCTGGCCTGCGTGCCTCTGACCCGCTGCCTCAAAGATCAGCAGAACTCGCTGAGCCACTATCGAGAGTGCTTCGGTGATCGCTGTTACGGCCTGGCAGAACTGCATCGCGGGCCTCACGACGATCTGCTGCTTCACCAGATGAGCCGACTTGCGAGGGAAGCCAGCGTGCCGCTCGCCGCTGCAAACGACATTCACTACCACATCCCCGAACGGCAGCCGTTGCAGGATGTCCTGACTGCGATCCGTCATGGCTGTCCGGTCGCAGAACTGGGGGACCGTCGCTTTCCGAATGCGGAACGGCACCTCAAATCGGCTGCTGCCATGCGGCAGCTTTTTGCTCAAATGTCCGTTGCCGTTTTACGCACAAAAGAAGTGGCCGATCGCTGCTCCTTTTCGCTGGACGAACTGCGTTACGAGTATCCGGAAGAACTGTGCCCGAAAGGTCGCAGGGCCACCGAGTATCTGGAAGAGCTGACATGGCGAGGTGCCAGCGACCGCTACCCGAATGGCGTGCCCCGCAAAGTCGGTGATCAGATCAACCACGAGCTGAAACTGATCCGCGAGCTGCGTTACGAAGCGTACTTTCTCACGGTGTGGGACCTCGTTCGCTTTGCCCGCGGACGAGGCATTCTGTGTCAGGGGCGAGGGTCGGCGGCCAACTCAGCCGTCTGCTACTGCCTCGGTGTGACGGCTGTCGACCCGGATCGGTTCAATACTCTGTTTGAGCGGTTCATCAGTCACGAACGGAACGAGCCACCGGACATCGACATCGACTTCGAACACGAACGTCGCGAGGAGGTGATTCAGTACATCTATGAAAAGTACGGTCGCGATCGAGCCGGGATGACCGGAGCGCTGATTACGTACCGCACTCGTTCGGCGATCCGCGATGTCGGCAAGGCTCTGGGTTTCTCCATCGATCGAATCACCCGCCTTTCAAAAATGCACGACCGCACGGCACCGGAAGAGTCGCAGGACTGGCTGCGGTCCGGCGGGCTCGATCCAGAGGCGAAGCGGACAAAGCAGTTTCTGAAACTGATTGAGGACATCCGGCACTTCCCGCGACACCTCTCTCAGCACGTCGGCGGGATGATTTTCACTCGTGGCCGGTTGTCCGAACTGGTGCCGATCGAAAACGCATCGATGCCAGGCCGAACGGTCGTGCAATGGGACAAAGACGACCTCGACGCACTCGGAATTCTCAAAGTGGACTGTCTGTCTCTCGGGATGTTGACAGCAATTCGAAAGAGCTTCGACCTGATCCAGTTGTTTGAGAAGACACAGGATCCAGACAGCGAATCAAAGAAACTGACGCTCGCATCCATTCCGAGCGAAGACCCTGGCGTTTATCAAATGATCCGGAAGGCCGACACGATCGGTGTCTTCCAGATCGAGAGTCGGGCTCAGATGAGCATGCTGCCTCGACTGAAGCCAGAGAAGTTCTACGACCTGGTCATTGAGATCGCGATCGTTCGGCCGGGGCCGATTCAGGGTGACATGGTCCATCCGTATCTTCGACGCAAAGCCGGACTCGAAGCGGTCACGTATCCCGACGATCGGATTCGCGACGTGTTGTGCCGGACGCTCGGAGTTCCGATCTTTCAGGAACAGGCGATGAAACTGGCTGTCGTTGCGGCGGGTTTTACTCCGGGAGAAGCTGATCAACTGCGTCGAGCCATGGGAGCCTGGCGCCGGCAAGGAGTCATCGACCGGTTCTATCAAAAGTTTATCGATGGAATGCTCGATAACGGCTACGACATCGACTTCGCCGAACGCGTCTTCAAACAGATCCAAGGATTCGGCGAATACGGTTTTCCGGAGTCGCACTCCGCGAGCTTTGCTCTGCTGGCTTACGCGAGCGCCTGGCTGAAGCGCTACCACCCGGCCGCGTTCACGGCCGCATTGATCAACAGCCAGCCGATGGGATTTTACGTGCCGGCTCAACTGGTCGCCGATGCCAGGCGACACGGAGTAGAAGTCCGCCCCGTCGACGTGAGCCACAGCGAGTGGGACTGCACCCTCGAAGAAGAAAATCGGCAGCCAGCTCTCCGACTTGGCTTCCGAATGATCAGCGGACTGCCACAAAGCATGGCCGAGTCCATCGTCCGGATTCGTGAGCTGCGTTCGTTCGAATCGTTTGACGAGTTCCGCATTCGAACTCGCCTGGACTCCTCAACATTGTCTCGCCTCTCGCGGGCGGATGCCTTCTGCTCACTCAAACTGCCACGCCGCCCGGCTCTGTGGAACTCGCTGCCCAACCAGCAGCACCAGCCCCTGTTCGACAGGCAGCCCGACAGCGAACAGCTTCCTTCCTTGCCGCAGATGTCAGAGTTCACACAGATCGTGGCCGACTACCGGGCGACGGGACTCTCATTGAAAGGCCATCCGTTGCAGTCGTTCCGGCCGCAGCTTCAAGACCGGGGAGTCATCCCGGCAGATTCGCTGGCGAAGCATGAGCAGAACCGCCGCGTCCGGGTCGCGGGAATCGTTCTCAATCGCCAGCACCCAGGCACTGCCCGAGGGGTCACTTTCATGACACTGGAAGATGAAACCGGAACCGCCAATCTCATCGTCCACCCAAACGTCTGGGCCCGCTTCCGCACCATTGCCAGAACGGCCACAGCCCTCGTCGCGCGAGGCATTCTGCAGAAAGAATCACAAGTGATTCACATCATCGTCGACGACCTGCAGAACCTCTCCGCGCCCCTTGCCGGAGGACGATACCGATCCCGCGATTTTCATTAACCTGCCCGATGTGGATAAACCGCCCGAGGTCACTCGCTTTCGAAGACACGAGGGATGAGTTCCTCTGAGGTGAAGTTCGGCCCTGGCTTTGGGTCACCGAGGTTTTTCTTCCGCTGACCAAGCTTGATGTAGAGGTCAATCGGAATGTGGAGCCGGTATTCGGATTCGTCGTCGAGCGTGTCGAGGGAAATCTCCGGAACGATCAGCAGCTCCTGATTCAGGCCCCAGCGCGTCCAGATTTCCTTGAGTTCCGCGCCGGTCACGCTGCCGAGGATGGTCTCTGAAGTCCGGTGCTGTGTCCGGTAATCAGCCAGCGTGTACGACGCCGGATCAAAGCTCAGCAGGTGATTGAAATCGGCACCCCACATGCCTTTGTCGGCGGGTCCCCACCACAAACCGAAATCTGCTTCGCTCTTACTGAGCATGAGATCGAGACAGGCGACGGCGAAGCTGGCTCGTTCGTTGAAACGGCTGGGGATCGGCGAGTCAGCTCCTCCCAACGGCAGCCATTGCCAGTCCTTGCCGAATTGCATGTGACGCGCGATTCGATACTGCAGATCCTGCACGACCAGGTCCGGCTGGCTGACTCGATCGAAGCCATCGGAACCGGCAAGGAAGAGGTGTGCGGATTTGAGGAAACGATCAACGCCGGCTTTGTCGGCGAACGGCGCGAGAATATAGAGAAGACGATCGGGATGACTGGGGTTCGGGTGAAGCAAACCCAGGACCTGGTTCTGCAGCTTGAGGGGCTTGCGATCGCCGACGACGAGGGCATCGTCTTCGATGGATGCAGGAAGACGCGGCCAGTGAGCTTTCGTGGCACTGTTTTCGCTGGGCTTGCCGATCAGAATGAGATGACAACGGGCCTGCTGCTCGGCAGTCAGCGCCGTGTCGGCGACGACCGGAAAACGAAGTCGCATCGCCGTGTGGACGGGGCCTCCGTACGCAGAAAGTTTTTGAGCGGCGGCACGGAGCTGTTCAGGGTACTCACCGCCAGTTCCGTAGACGATCAGCAATGGCTCACCCTGATAAAGATTCGAGGCGCCTCCGGCCTCGTAGGGACGGTTCCGAGGCTTCGCAGGCGAGTCGGCAATCTGCCAGCGGCCCTCATGAAATCGGTAGAACTCGCTCGCCGCTAACTCGGACTCACCGATTCGAACGGACTTCACATCGGGGACCGAATCAAGCTTCATCGAAAGCGCAACGACGTTCTCCGGTCGGATCGTGGCGGTTCCGCCACTGAGCTCGGCTTCGACATACGCGCGCTGGTGTGGATCGTCGAACTCGTGAATTCGGAGCCAGTACGAACGCCCCAGCGAGGGCGTTTCGCAATCGTGCCGGATCGTTCGCGGGGCGGGATCGCGTCGTTGCTCAAAGAGCCACTTCATGAGCGGCTCATGTGGTCCGGGAACGCCGTGACCAGCTCCCGGGTACTCCTTGAGGATCGTGGGGCACCCCAACGCCTGCATTTTCTGAGTCTGCACGCGCGCGTTGCAGATCGACGAGGTCCAGTCGCGATCACCATGATGAAACGCGACCGGCAGGTTTGAGAAATTCCGCAGCGGATAGTTGTTGCCGGCAGCGATCAGCGGGAGCACGGCAGCGAACTCGTCGGGGAAGCACGACGCGAGGTGCATCGCACCGCTGCCGCCCGCAGACGAACCGACAAGGTAAATGCGGTTGGGGTCGATCGGGTAGTTCTGCTTCATGAAGGCGATGACCTGCATCGCGTCGTAAGTCGAAATCGTCCGATAGCCCCAGATCCCATTGCGCGACGGGCGAACCTGAAAATGCGGAAACTTCTCGCCAGGCTCGACACGCGGACCGCCGTTCAGGACGACGACGAGCGGGCAGGACTCGAGGCCGTCCCCCCTGGGTGGAGTTCGAACGCCGAATGCAACGTCGGCGCCTTCCGCCTCACTTCGATACTTTTCACTGAACGACGCGTTCCAACGGACCTCCGCCTGCAACCGCCCGAACGCCGCCAGGCACAACACCATGGTTAGAAGTTGTTTCATGCAAGCCTCTCATCAGTTTCTGAACCGCACAGTCTTAAGAAGCGGAACCGGCCTTAAGAAGCGGAACCGGCTCGGATCGATTCCAACTGGCGTGGCAAATCGGTACGCCGACCGACTGTCACGACCATCAATCCGCCGGAAGCGGCATTCTGCTGCTCGGTGAAGTCTGATGCTACACTCACCAGCCGTCTAATCTGTTCCAGGTCCAGTGTGAGCACGCCCGGTGAAAACTTCGATTCGACCTGCCTTCGTCCGCGTCCTCTTCCTCGTCGCCGCTTTCTTCGAGGTTGCTCCAGCGCAAGCTGCCGTCTGGAAAATCCCGATGGCGGGAAACACGTTCCGCACCGCTCCACAGCCTGGCGGAAATGGCGCTCAGCGAAACGGTACTGTGGCGTGGAGCGATCCTGATGAAGTGTTTTCGGTTTATTTCCATGTGGATCGTCCTGCGAGTCTTCACCTGGCAATCAATGCTGCAGTCAGAGACGGGAGCTCGACGATTCAAACTCGCGTCGGCAAGGACACGTTCAAAACTGACCTGACAGGAACCGAAACAGCAACCCGCGAAATTGGCAGCATCAAAATCGCCGAGGCCGGGTATGTCCGAGTCGATCTCCAGGGCGACGCTCGGACCGGCGACGTTTTCGCGGAGATCCGTGACCTGGTCATCTCATCGGACACCGACGGCCTGAAGCTGGATTACGTGAAGACCAACGACGGCAACATGTTTTACTGGGGCCGCCGTGGACCGTCGGTGCACCTGCGGTACGAAGTGCCGCGAGACCTGACGATTCAATATGCCTACAGCGAAATCACGGTGCCTGAGGGACACGATCCGATCGGCTCCTATTTCATGGCGAACGGGTTTGGCGAAGGCTACTTCGGCATCCAGGTCAACAGCCCCAAAGAGCGGCGGGTTTTGTTTTCCGTCTGGAGCCCGTTCAAGACGGACAATCCACGAGACATTCCGAAGGAGCAACGGATCGTCGCCCTCGGAAAAGGTCCTGACGTCCACATTGGCGAGTTCGGTAACGAAGGCTCAGGCGGCCAGAGCTACCTGGTCTTTCCGTGGAAGGCGGGAGCGACGTATCGCTTCCTCACCGAAGTGAAACCGACCGGTGACGGAAGCACGGTCTACACGTCCTGGTTCGGAGACAAAGCCGACGGCAAATGGCGACTGATTGCCAGCTTCCGTCGTCCGAAAACTGACACACACCTGCGAGGCTTCCATTCCTTCCTTGAGAGTTTTTCGCCGACCCACGGACACGTTGGCCGACGCGCGTTTTATGGCAACGTGTGGGTCTGCGACACCAGCGGCGAATGGCACGAAAGCACCCGCGCCCGCTTCTCAGTCGATGCGACGGGCAACGGCCGCCACCGGCTTGATTTCACGGGCGGCAGTGACGGCACTCGCTTTTTCCTGCGGAACTGCGGATTCTTCAATGAGACCGGCCGTCCCGGAGAAACCTTCACGCGCGATTCCGCTGCCAGTCAGAAACCGGATTTTGAACTCGACACCTTGCCCCGCGACTAAGTGAGATCGACCGGCCGCAGGCCACCGGACAACGGCGTCGTACGGACCACAGGCTCAGGACTGACGCGGCTCACGTCGTGATCTCTCGGAGAATTCTCACAACCTCATCCGCACCGGCCTGCGGTTTCAGCGCGGTGAGTGCAATTCCCGAGACGACCCGTGTGATGTTGTGGTCGACCGTGCCGGGTGTCCCCCACACCTCGCCAGTCGGGGCGGTCATGTACGTCGAGAATGTGTGATGTCCGGTGCCCGGTCGCTCGCCAATGACGTGCAGGATGGCTCGTCGGCCGGGGAGCTTTGCGAACAACGTCTCGCCCGTGCGATATCCCGCGCGGACTCGGCCGGAGGTGACGACAAGGTTTTCCGCTGCGGGTTTGAAGCCCGCTTCTCGAAGACCTGCACGCACGCGAGTCAGGAACGGGGCGAGGTGTCCGTCGTCCATGATCGACAGCGCGTTCAGGCCGTCGGAAATCACGATCTGCACATTGAACTGCCCGGCGTGTTTTCTGCGCAGTTGCTGAAGCGTTGTCAGGGCGGCCTCAGACGGCTGCTCGCCCGATTCGGGATGCAGAATGTAGTCGTCGCGGTCGCGCGACTTTGTTTGAACCAGCACGCGGTTCGGGACACGATCGATGAAGTCGGGCGTCAGCTCTGCGCGGATGGATTGTTTCGCGTCATCGTAAATCCGGGTGATGTCTCTCTTGAGCTGCGGCCGAAGTTCCCACGCAGAATCGCCGTGTCCCTCCGCGACGAAGACGCCACGGCCTCGCACCTCGGCGAGCTGCCGTCTTCCCTCCCCGAGAATCGTCGCCTCGTCCCGCGAGTCGCCTTTGCGGCGCTGGTACGCGAGGAAAACGTGCAGGGGATCGCCGAAGTGTCGCGTCGGTCGACCGGCCTCGTCGATCACGCCCAGCTCCTGAAAAAACTGCCACATCGCATCGTTGACTTTGTAGCCGAACTTCTCACGCAGCCGGACGTGGTCCTGGTATCCGGTCGTCAGGTAACCCAGCATCGGGTCAATCTTCGTCGGCAGCGCCATCAGATACGCCGGATTGGCCGGCATGATTTCGTCGAGGCACCAGTCCAGATCGTCGAGCGACACGTCCATGTGCAATGTCGAGCACACGTCGAGGCCCAGGCACAGCCCGTGCAGCTTGCCCATCACGATGTCCTCCAGGCAGCACCTCACCAGCTGCTCCTTCGTGCGAAACACTTCCGGCCCGATGAACCCCGCGACATCGTTGAGGTGGACCCACGGCGCGGCTTTCTTTCCGGCCTGCTCCTGAGCCCGCACGACGTCCTGCGTCAACGCCCGCGCGAAGCCGTACTTCCGCGACTCGTGCAGAACCATGTCGAAGCCGTGCCCGTGCCCGTTCGTAAAGTCGGCTCCCTGGCCAGTCTCAAAGTAGAGTCCGAACTTCCCCGTTCGCTGCGACGCGTACCGCCGCATTTTCTCAAGACTAATGTCAAACGTTTTGTTGGCGTCGTCCGTTCCGGCGATGCTTTGAAACCAGAGGGCCGTGCTTCCCGGTTCGCGTTCTTCGACCTCTGCCTGAACGTCGATGTGCGACAGGACGCAGTGCGGCATGAGCTCAGCAATGCCAAACGTCGCGAGCAGATCCTGCAGCGTCCGCTCGACCGCCGCGACGGATTTCGGATCGCTCGACACCGGATTCGTGCCGAGCAGCACGTCGCCGACGGCGTACGACCACGCGTCGAGGACCTGCCAGCGAATGTCGTCGACATTGTCGGTCGGCGAATTTGGCTGCACCCTCGCGCCGAGATATCCCTTTGCCCCGATCTGACTGCCTGGCAGCGTGTTGAAAACTTTCCGGCCAACGGCGATCAGTTCGGCATTGCTCATCAGCTTCACGACGCAGCCGATGACCTCACTGGAGAAACCCGTCATGACGGCGCGGATTGCCTCCTCGTCTGAATTCAGCAGAAAGGATCTGAGCTCGCCCATCGTCCACTGAGCCGACGATTCGCGCGACCGCTCATCGATCGTCGTTCTGTTGAGCAAAGACAAACCGTCTTCAATCAGCGGGTGAGCATCAATCTGCGCGAGCTTCGTTTCCGACAGCAGCCGTCGCGCGTTCTGTCGCGAGACCTCATTCGCGGCAGAGACTCCGATGGACTCGTCGCCTTCTTTGAAGTCATTCGCTGCGCCGAGCACCTGCGCATAAAGAGTCGCATCGAATTTCCCGCGGACTCTCTGAACCCAGCGGAAGACGTCCTCGCCAGGCTCCGGCCTGCCGATCGCGGGAACTGCTGGCACATCGGCACAGAAACCGCTCAACGCAAAACCGCCAAGGGGCGACAACACGGCCGCACCGGTCGCACCGGTCGTCGCTTGAAGAAACGCTCGTCGAGAAAACATCGCACCGGTCCTCAACGTTGTGTCGGCCTGAATGAGCCGCCGGAAAAGTGGCATGGGCATCCTGCCCATGAGGAATCACACACATCTGAAAGCCCGTGCCAATCTTTACAGCTTCGTTTCGTTTCGTGCTGCAGCCTGCGTCTGGTTATAGTCGATTCTTCACTTTGTCTTGACGATCCTCAAGCCGGACCGGCTTCCACAGCGGAATTCACGATGACTCGCGAAGATCAACCCACACGGCGGAGCCAGCCTCACCAGCATGCGATCGGAATCCGGCGACGGGAACTGCTTCAGGTTGGATACTCCGGTCTGCTCGGCGTCGGGCTGAATTCTGTCCTCGGTGGCCGGGCGAAGGCGGCGGATTCGGGCGAGGCTCGCAGCCCGAAGCAGGTTGTGATCGTGTTTTTGACCGGGGCACCGAGTCACCACGACACGTTCGATATGAAGCCTGACGCGCCCAAAGAGATTCGCGGCGACTTCAATCCAATCGACACATCGGTGGCCGGAATTCACTACAGCGAACATCTGCCGAAGCTGGCCGCGCGAGCTCATCAGTACGCCGTCGTGAGGACGCTGTCTCACAGCGACAACAATCATCTCATGTCGACTCACCACGTGCTGACGGGTGAGAGGCAACCTGGCGGATTCTTCGACAAAGTCGCCTCGCGCGATGACTGGCCGAGCTACGCGTCCGCGCTGGCATTTTTAAATCCCCGCAACGATGGCATCCCGAGCGGCGTCAACCTGCCGACGTTTCTGCTGCAGGGACCCCTCACCTGGCCAGGTCAGCATGCCGGATTTCTCGGCCCGATCTACGACCCGTGGCAGATCAAGGACGACCCGAACAAAGCGGACTTCAAAGTTGACGCGCTCAGCCTGTCGCCGGGCATCGATGTCAACCGGCTCGGTCAGCGGAAGGCCCTGCTGGATTCGGTGAACGCGCAGCAGAGATTCTTTGGCGACGTGGCTCAGTCGCGGCGGATGTCGAGCGACCAGAGCCTGGCGGTTTCGATGCTCACCTCCAGCCGCCTGGCCGCGGCCTTTGAGGTTCATCGAGAGAAAGACGAAGTGAGGGATCGCTACGGGCGAAACATGACTGGCCAGTCGCTACTGCTGTCTCGACGGCTGCTTGAAGCGGGAGTGCCCGTCGTCCAGGCCAACATCGGCAGTGTTCAGAACTGGGACAGTCACTCGAACATTTTTCCGCGGCTCAAAGACACGCTGCTGCCGCCGCTGGATCAGGGAGTCGCCGCGCTGCTCGATGATCTCAGCGATTCGGGGATGCTTGGCGACACGCTCGTCATGATGCTTGGCGAGTTTGGCCGCACTCCGAAAATCAACGGCAATAAAGGCCGCGATCACTGGGGTCCGTGCTTCTTCGGTCTGTTCGCCGGAGCCGGCGTGCAGGGCGGGCAGGTCATCGGCCGCTCGGATGAAACCGCGGCCTATCCCGCAACGAGGGCTTACTCGCCGAACGATGTCGGAGCGACGGTTTACAGTCTGCTGGGAGTTCCCGGTGACGCCATCGTTCGGGACCGGCTCAACCGCCCGGTGAATCTGAACACGGGCGAGGTCATCGAGCCGCTGTTTACGGGAGCGTCGGTGTAAGCTCTGCCTGAAACGTGCAGAAACCGCGTATTTCCCGTGCAAATCGGCTCACTGGCGAAATCGGCCGGACCTCTCCAGAATCTGCGGTTCTCGAAAACTTTTCATCAGACTCGCGGAGCTTTTCATGTCGGACGGCAGCCCGGAACAGGCGGATCCTCAGGACTCCGGTGCAGAACGAGCAGCACTTGTCGAGGAGCTTCGCTGGAAAAAGATCCCGGTTCTCGACGACGGATTCATTTGTCTGGTCGACGTGATGGGTGACGACGGCTCGGTCGTGCAGGCTGCCCGCGTCAGCTATGGCGAAGGCACGAAAAAAGTCTCCGACGATCGCACGCTGATCCGCTACCTCATGAGGCATCGCCATTCGACTCCGTTCGAGATGGCGGAAATCAAGATACTCGTCCGCGTTCCGATGGACTGCTGGCGGCAGTGGATTCGCCACCGCACCGCCAACATCAACGAGTACAGCACGCGATACTCGCTGGCGATCGACGCGGCACAGACAACGCCGATCGATCAGTGGCGGCAGCAGTCGGGGTCGAATCGCCAGGGCAGCGAAGGATTCTTTGACGCAGAGACCGGCGCGAAACTGACTGAGTCGGAACTCGCACTACAGACCGAAACGCGACGCGTCTACGACGAGCGAATTGAAATGGGAGTCGCCCGTGAGCAGGCTCGCAAAGACCTCACGCTGGCCACCTACACGGAGGCGTACTGGAAAATCGATCTGCACAACATGCTGCACTTCCTCGCGCTGCGAATGGACCCGCACGCTCAGCTGGAAATCCGCGACTACGCGACGGCGATCGGCGAACAGATCGTCAAGCCGCTCTTTCCGCTCGTGTGGGAAGCCTTCACCGATTACCGAATGCAGGGCCGCTTCCTGACGCGTCTCGATCAGGGAGTCATCCTGCGACTGATGTCCGCCGGAGCCGAACAGAACCTCGCCCCGCCTTACTCGGAAGAGCTCTTCATGCAGGTTCAGGACGAGACCTGGCACGGGCTGAAGCGCTGCCGCGAGCGCGATGAGTGCGCCGCGAAACTTCAGTCGCTGGGGATTCTTGCGAGTCAATAGGCGTCGCCAGTTTGAGTTAAATCGAATTCCAACTAACCCGAGAGCAATCCTGCCATGCGAAAAACCATCCCCTTCATCCTTTGCCTGGCCGTTGCCCTGACATCAATCGCTTCGCTCGCGGCGGCGGACGTGAAAATCGCTCACTCGTTTCTGGGTGTCGGTAAGGCCAACCAGGCAGTCATCGTCGGTGAGGATGGCAAGGTTGAATGGAAATTCGACATGCCGGCCAGTGATGGCTGGGTCCTGCCGAACGGCAATGTGCTGCTTGCTCTTTACGGGACGAAGGACTTCCCGAATGGCGGTGCCGTTGAGGTCGAACGCGAGTCGAAGAAGATCGTCTTCAAGTATGTCGGTCAGCAGAAAGAAACGAGCACCGTGCTGCCTCTGACGAAGGACACGTTCCTTGTCGCCGAACTGGGACCCGAGCCACGCGCGGTCGAAGTAGACCGTTCGGGGAAAGTTCTGAAGACGACTCCGTTTGCGTGCCAGAAGGGAAATTCTCACATGCAGACCCGGATGCTGCGAGTTCTCCCGAACGGAAATTACATCGCGCCGCACCTGTTCGACTTTGCCGTCAAGGAGTACGAGCCGGGTACGGGCAAAGTGCTCAACACGTTTCCCACCGACGATCGCGGCCGCGAGAAACGCGACTGGCCGTTCACGGCGATTCGGCTGAAAGATGGCAATACTCTGATCGGCTGCACCAATGGGAACCGGATTATCGAGGTCGATGCAGACGGGAAAATCGTGTGGAGCGTCGACAACGAAGACATTGGCGAAAAGCTGTTCAACGATGCCTGCGGAGTTCAACGGCTGCCGAATGGGAACACCGTGGTGGCCAGCTACCACAGCAGCGGCGATCAGGTGAAGCTGTTTGAGGTGACGCGCGACAAGAAAGTTGTCTGGCGTTACTCAGGAATGAATGCCGGGTTCCACCACTTTCAGATCCTGACGACGAACGGCAAGCCCGTTAAGGACAACACCTGGAAGTAGGTGCTCGGCCCGTTGTCATCGCGAAGGGACGAACATGTCCGCAACCGAACTTGCGCGAGGCACTTCGAATCGACGAGAGTTTCTGATCGGACTCGCCGCTGGTAGTGCCGCGCTGGGTGCTGGGTGGTCGCGCGGCGAGCGGGTACTGGTCTCGGAATCCGAAACGCTGAGTGCCGCGCGGCGAACGGCAGTCGGTCGGAGGCGCCGGGTCATCTTCAACAACGATGGAGACGACATCTGGGCGAAGGGTGCCGACACGCGTGAGAAGTTTCTCGCCGTGCGGCATACGCCCCTGCTGGGGACTCACGTCGACAGCATTTGTTACTGCACGACGCAGAGCTTCAATAAGTTTACGCACGACTCGAAAGTCGCGGAGATCTTCCGCTCAAAGAGCGGAAGCTTTGCCGGCAACAACCTCGAGACGTTCCTCGAACAGGACACCGACGGACTCCGCATGTCCAGCGAGTTCGCCAGGCAGAACGGTCTGGAGTCGATCTGGACTCTTCGGTTGAACGACATTCACGACGCCTGGACACCGGCGTTTCTTTCCGACTGGAAACAGACCGACCCGACGCGAGTGATGTCGACGCTGGATAAGACAAAGGACTTCAGCGACCGGCGACGGCTGTGGAGCCTGGTCGACTTCGAACACCCCGACGTCGAGCCGCGACTTTTGGAAATCATCTCCGAAGTCCTGCGGAACTACGACGTCGACGGAATCGAGCTGGATTTTCTGCGGGCTCCGATTTACTTCCGGACGGCTTACGAAGGGCAGCCCGTTACTGAGGCTCAGCGCGGTGTGCTGACGCGGCTCGTGCGTCGAATTCGCGAGCTCGTCCTGCGCGAAAGTGAGCGGAAAGGCAAACCGTTTCTGCTGACAGCGCGCGTTCCCACAACCCTGGCACTGTGTCGAAAAATCGGAATCGACATCGAATCGTGGCTGCAGGAAAAACTGCTCGACGTGATGGCTCTGGGCGGCGGGTACGTCACATTCGACGTGCCGGTGGCGGACATGATCGCCCTCGGTCATCAGCACAAGGTCCCTGTTTATCCGGTAACGAGTCAGTCCGGTCTGATGGCTCGCCCGCCGCGTGGCGAGTCGACCGCGCTGCCGCCGGAGGCCTGGTTCGGAGCCGCGTCCCGACTGTGGGAGGACGGGGCAGACGGCATGTACACGTTCAATCTTTTTCCCGGTCCCGGCACGGACGAGACGCAGGCGTACGCGAAGAAAGTTCTCTCATCGATCGGCTCCAAAGAAGCGTTGCGGGAGTCGACGATTCTGTACGCGATGTCCGATGCCGGCTGGTGGATGCCAGCTCACTTCTGGGCCAAAGACGCGGCAGATTATTCCGCAGCGCTGCCGCTCGATTTGGCGCCGAACGAGTTCACTCGGACTTACCTGACGGTGCCGGAAGATCTTCGAGGCGCGGACCTCAGCGTGTCCGCCGAGTTGCGGGTCGACTTCACGGGCCTGTCAGAAACCAGCGAGCCCACTTTGCTGTTCGGCTCAGCTAATTTCGGTCCTCATAAAAACGGCCAGACGGTGGCCGGAGTTCGCCGGTTCACCTGCCGCGTTCCGGTACAGAGCGTTGCAAAAGGACGCAACCGCGTGATGGTAAAAGTTGCCGATGAGGGCGGAAAACTGGCTGGCGTCGAACTGTGGATCCGCCGCGGGTGAGGCAACGCCCTCTCGCAACCCGAGCCGCTCAGCCGAGTTTGCTCATGCGAGCTCGGTCAGCAGCGCGGCTGCGTCGACCTGGTCGGCGAGCTCGCGTCCACTCGGCAATTGATTCAGAGCGGGTTCGAGCAGCGCTCTGTCCTCGGTGGATTTCCCCTGACTGTGCAACAGAGGGGCAAGTCTGGTCGCAGTACGAAGCTCCCACGACTTTGCCGACTGGCTGCGCGCGATCTCAAGTGACTCCTGAAACGCGGCTTCGGCGGCGGCTTCATCGTGATCGGGCGAAGCCAGCAGGATTTCTCGGCGGACGCGGTGCGACTCGGCGGTCATGAAGCGGTTGCTGTGACGACCGTGTTTTTAATTCAAGTCGTACGTGTGATCTGCGATGCTCGGAATGACAGATGTGATGAGGTACGATTGATCACTCCTTCCACCAGGATATGAACCTGACACGATGCTGAGAATGAGGGCCAAAAATGTCTTCGCGTTCAGGCAATGAAGATCCACCTCGAACCCAGGCAGACTCGGATTCAGAGCCACCGAAAATGGCAACGGATCCGTTTCGAAAAGCGGGCAACATTTACTTGCGGATCCTTCAGGTTGCTGAGGCAGACCGTCCTTCGTTCCTGAACGAAAACTGCGACGACGACCAGGTGCGCGGTCTCGTTGAGGAAATGCTGCAGAATGATGCTGCTTCTGCGCAGTCGGCCGGATTGACGGCCCCCTTCAGCGAAACGGTGATCCGGGACACCGTGCAGAATTCTGAGGGTTGTCCACTCTTCAGCCACCCCGATGCGCCTCCAGAGCAGTTCGGGCGATACGTCATTGAGCGGGAACTCGGACGCGGCGGGATGGGTGCCGTATATCTGGCGCATGACAGCCAGTTGGATCGCAAGGTGGCGCTGAAGATTCCATTCTTCAAGGACGATGCCGATCGGGCGGAAGCCATCGAGCGATTCTCACGCGAAGCCCGCACGATGGCAACGGTGCAGCACGCCAATCTTTGTCCGGTGTTCGATGTCGGCCAGTTTCAGCAGTGGCATTATTTGACGATGGCCTATATCGACGGCCAGACGCTGGCTGAGAAACTGGACGACTCGGGTGCCATGGCCACGGATGTGGCTGTCGCCTTACTGCAGAAAGTCGCCCTGGCGCTCCACCAGGCTCACGAAGCAGGGATCGTCCACCGGGATCTCAAGCCAGCGAACATCATGCTGACGAAGAATGGTGAGCCGATCATCATGGATTTTGGACTGGCTCGCCGACAAGTGGCTGGTGAGGCCGAATTAACTCATTCCCGCGCGGTGATGGGCAGTCCGTCGTACATGGCCCCTGAACAGGTCGAAGCGCGGCAGGCTGAAATCGGACCCGCCACAGACATCTACGCGTTGGGGGTCATGCTGTATCTGTTGGTCACGGGGAAGCGTCCGTTTGTTGGATCGGCGGCATCGATCTTTGGACAAATCGTGTCGCAGACACCTGAAGCGCCGTCGAAGCTGCGGTACGAATTGCCAACGGCGATTGACGCGATCTGTATGAAGGCAATGGAGAAAGCTCCGAAGAAACGTCAGGCGACGGCGGCCGAATTTGCTGCCGAATTGTCGCGAGTCCCGTCCGGGCCCGCCGGGGGAGCACCGACTGTCAGCTTCCGTCCGGAAAGGGAGCCCGCGTCATCCGGCAGTCACATGAAACATGAAGCCGAATTGAGGCAGGTCACGATCGCCATCTTCGCCTACGAGCCTGACGACTCCGCCAGTTCCGGCAGTTCGGCGTCGCACTCAGAACAGTTGCACGACCAGGCGAAATCGTTCGCGACGTTCGTCAGTAAGAAAGTTGCTGCACTGGGAGGTGCGACAGTCCACGCTTTGGGCGAGGAGGTCACCGCCTGCTTTGGGTTTCCGCACACGTTTGAGGACGCTCCGCAGCGAGCCATACGCGTCGGTCTGCAAGTGATGCGTGACCTGGCGGCATCCGAACAGAATAAGGCGGGCTTGCCGGCCGCGGCACAGACGCGGGTCACCATTCACTCGGGTGAGGCCGTGGCCGAGAATGTGGATTCCGGCGCGGGAATGACCGTGTCACTGGTTGGCGACGCTCGTAACACAGCCAACCGACTCAGCGCGATCTCCGAATCGGGGACAATCGTCATCAGCGCGGCCACGCATCAGCGAGTCGCTTTGTACTTCGAATGCGAATCGCTCGGGCCACAGCGTGTCAGAGGCATCGCGAAGCCAGTTGAACTGTTCGAAGTCAAGAAAGAAGCCGCGTCGCGAAATCGCGTTGAGCTGGTCGATCCAGGCAATCTCACGCCTCTGGTTGGTCGCAACACGGAATTGACGATCCTCAAAGATCGCTGGGAACAGGCACTCGATGAACTCGGGCAGATCGTGCTGCTCATCGGTGACGCGGGACTGGGCAAATCGCGGTTGATCCGTGAACTGCGTGAGCATGTCATTGAAGAGGACTCAGAAGACGCCGCAGTCATCGAACTCCGCTGCTCTCAGTACCACCAGGGGACAAGTTTTTTCCCGATCGCCGAGTTCCTGTCGCAATTGCTGGAGTTCGAAGACCGCTCACCGGAGGAGCGCCTCGACAGCGTCGTGCGTTATCTGCAGGACTTGAAACTGGAAACGGCTGAGAATATCGCGCTGCTCTGCGATGTGTTGAGCGTGCCAACGGGCGCTCGCTATCCGGCGCTGACATTTTCGCCGCACAGAATCAAGGAGCTGACGCAGGAATTCCTGCTGCACTGGCTCAGGCAGATGGCAGATGCCAGCCCCGTGTTGTTCATTGTCGAGGACCTGCACTGGCTCGATCCGTCAACTCTGGAGCTGCTGGAAAAACATGTGTCCGAGTTCGAGCGCGGTCGCGTCCTGAGCGTGCTGACATTTCGTCCTGAGTTCGAAACACCGTGGAGCAGTAAGCCGCATCAAACGCAGATTGCATTGAACCGACTGACGAAGCGGCAGATCGGCGAGATGATGCGGAAACGCACGGGTCGCAAGGATATCCCTGAGTCGATCGTGAATCAGGTCATCGATCGGACGGACGGAATCCCGCTGTTCATCGAAGAGTTTACTGTCGTGATTATCGAGTCCGGAATTCTCGATTCGACCGATACCGAGGCCAGTACCGCGTCGCTGCTCAATGTCATTCCGGCGACGCTGCAAGACCTGTTGCTGTCCCGGCTCGATCGCATGGCGGCGGATCGTGACGTCATTCAGTTTGCTGCGACAATCGGTCGCGAGTTCAGCTTCGAACTTCTGGCCGCGGCGTGTGACCTGCCTGAAGCCGATCTGCACAGCGAACTCGACAAGCTCGTCAGAGCTGAGATCCTGTTTCAGAAGGGGCAACGTTCCGAAGCGGGCTATATCTTCAAGCATGCTCTGCTGCAGGACGCCGCATACCGATCGATGCTTTCGACAAAACGGCAGGCGTGTCATCAGTGCATCGCCGAGGCGCTGGAATCCAGATTCCCGCAAACAGCCGAGGCGCAGCCGGAATTGCTGGCTCACCACTTCACAGCGGCGGGGTCGACCGAAAAAGCCGTCGGCTACTGGCTGAAGGCGGGTCTGCGGTCGCGCGAACAGTCCGCGGAAATCGAAGCCATCAGCCATCTGACAAAAGGTCGTAAACTGGTCGAAACTCTTCCCGAGTCGCCCGAGCGTGACGGCATGGAGTTGCAGATTCTCAGTCCGCTGGGCACGGCGTACATCGCCTCGCGTGGCTATGCCGCTCCTGAGGTCGGACCGATCTTCGCAAGAGCCCGCGAACTCTGCGAAAAAATTGGCGACCCCACCGCGCTTCTGGCCGTCATGTGGGGAATCTGGGTCTGGAATCTTGTGTGCGGCAAACTCCAGTTGTGCCGTGATCTGGCGCAGGAAGCGATGGGCTGGGCCGAGGCCGGTGGCGATCGTGGCATCATCATGGAAACGCATCACTTGCCCGCGGTCACGATGCAGTACCGCGGCGATTACGCCCGAGCCCGCGATCATTCCGCCGAGGCGATTTCGCTTTGTGACGACCCGGAGGTCTGCCGCTTCTGGACAGCCCGCACCGGTCAGAATTCCTCCGTGGCTCATCGCTGTTATCTGTTTCTCCCTCTGTGGCATCTCGGCAGTACCGATGAGGCACTGCGCGTCAACGAAGAAGCCATCGGGTTGGCACGCGAGATCGCTCATCCATTCACGCTGGCCTATGTCCTCCACCACACCGGCTGGTTCCTGCTGCAATGTCGACTCGGGGCTCAGCTTCAGGCGGCGGCCGAAGAGCAGATCGCCATCACGAGCGAGCAGGGATTCGCTTTCTGGCACGCCTCGGCGATCTTCTATAAGGGCGCCGGTCTGTTTCACCAGGGCGACGTGGAAGCGGCATTACCTCTGATGGAAGAAGGTGCCCAGGCGTGGCACGCGACCGGCGCGGAACTGACAATGACCTATCAGTTCAGCACCCTGTGCAAGGCCTATACGGCGGCCGGACGATTCGAGGATGCCCACAAGGCTCTCGACCGGGGCCTGAGGTTTGTCGAAGACAACGAAGAGCGTTGCGAGGAAGCCGAGCTGTACCGCGTTAAGGGTGAGCTGTTGCTGGCCGAATCGTCCGACCAGACCGCGGCCGAAGCCTGTTTCCACCAGGCTCTGGCGACCGCCCGGCGTCAGCAAGGCAAAGCCTGGGAGCTCCGAACGACCATGAGTCTCGCTCGACTGTGGCAGCAACAGAACCGTCGCGAAGAAGCACACGCCGTGCTGACCAGCGTGTACGCCACCTGGACGGAAGGCTTCACAACGCCCGATCTCAAGGATGCAGGAGCACTCTTAGCAGAGTTACAGCGATAGACCGCGCCGTGACTTCCCATTTTCAGCCGTGCTCGTTGGCTATTCACAGACGTCCGCGACCGCGCAGTGTTTTAACGGAGCCTCGTGATGCCCACTGAGATGTTTACCGAGTACGCAGAGCAGAACGAAAAACAGCTGTATGAAGAAACGTGCGTCGTGGTCAAAACCGAAGAAGAGAAAATCTACGGCAAAGCCAAACGGGCACTGCGGGACACGCACGCCAAATCACACGCGGCGGTCAAGGCACACATCGAGATCTTCGATATTGATGAAGATGCCATCAAGCAGGGACTGGCCGAACGGACGAAGTTGCCCAGAACGTTGATCGAAGGAATCAAGATCAGGCAGGGTTTGTTCTCCAGCCCCGGTCGGCACCCCGTGTGGCTCCGGTTCGCGAACGGCCGACCCGATGTCA
>JAQBVJ010000008.1:0-10000 GCA_027623235.1 Planctomycetota bacterium | reverse complement strand
GCCCACAGGACATCTTCAAGTGCCCTGCGGCGGTCGGTTTTGTTGCGGACAAATTCGAGCGACGCAGTCGATTCGTCACGACCTGGCGCGCGGGACAGCGACGTCCAGTAAAGTTCGTCAATGATCTGCTCGTCAGAATCGCCTCGCTTCATCGCATCGGCAATTCGTCCACCGGAGCTTTGCAGCAGTGTGTCGATCAGGTTTCCGCCGCACAGTTCAAAGGTCTGTGCGAGCGTTGTTTCGTCCGTCCGTTCGCACTCGCAGGTGAGCTGCCGGCCCGGTTTGCCAAACAGCGTGAGGAAGTCGTCACCGATTTTCCGTTCGGCAAAACGGTGAGTCGCATCCCGCACACCTGCCAGCTGAACAGCCTTTGTCCCGAGCTCGTGGTCGCCGAATTCGGCCGGAACGCCGATGACCTGTGTGATTGCGTCGAGCGTCTGCTCGGCCGTCAGCCTCCGCGGCTCGACACGGGCGAAGAGGTGGGCCTCATTGCGGTTGGTCTCGTTGGGTGTTGACGAAAGCTGATACGTTTTTGAGTTCAGGATCACCCGCATGAGCGGTCGAACTCGCAGACTGACCTCGACGAAGCGCTCGGTGAGAGCCGCCAGCAGTTCCGGGTTCGATGGCGGATTGGTCGAACGAAAATCGTCGATGGGGTCGACGATGCCTCGGCCTGTCAGTTGGAACCAGATGCGGTTGGCCTGAGTCGCGGCAAATCGTGAGTTCTGTGGAGAGCTCATCCAGGCGGCCACTCGTTGAAGCCTGTCGAGTTTATCGTCGCCGTCCGATGGCGCGACCGATCCAGAAGCGTCGCCGAGAAACCGCAGCGAAGCCGGCCGGCCTGTGCCGGGGTTGGTGACATCGCCGTCTTTTTTCAGCTGCACAATTTGCTCACCGACGAATTCGTGCTTATCGAATTTGTCACGGCGTTTGTTCTCAATAATTTTGTAGTCGACCCGAGCGAAGAAATTCGACCAGCCGTAGTAATCGTCCTGAGTCCAAGCGTCGAACGGGTGATTGTGGCAGCGGGCACACTGCAGACGGATGCCCAGAAACAGTTGCGCCGTCGCCTCGCCACGGGCCGACGGGTCGCGGAGCGTGCGATACAGATTCGTCGGGGGAACCTCGTAGGTGCTGCCGCGGGCTTCCAGCAATTCTTTGGCAAACTGGTTCAGCGGCTTCTCATCGGCGAACGATTCCCGAATCCAATTGTGAAAAACGGCAACGCCTTTTTTGTCGAGCGTTTTTTCCTCGACTTTCAACAGGTCGGCCCAGCGGAGAGCCTGCATGTCGTTGAATTCGGGCGAAGCCAGCAGATCGTCGATCAGCTTTGCCCGTTTTTGTGGATCGGTTGAGGCGACAAACTCCCGAGCCTTTGCGGCGGGAGGAAGCAGGCCGGTCGTGTCGAGGTAAACTCGACGGACAAAGACGTTGTCACGACAGACTTCCGACGGGCTGATGCGAAGCCGCTTGAGCTGTGCGAATACGGCCTCGTCAATGAAGCTGGCGGGAGCAGGCGCCTTGAATTCAAAGCCGGGGCGATCGGGCACGAATTCCAGTCGGATGGGAATCTGCTGGTTGAGGTACCGCGCCGTGACAACGGTCTGCCCCGAGTGCTCGGCCGTCGCGACACCACCGGCATCGACGTTCACGAACAAGGCCGACGATTCGAATACGGCCAGGTGCGAAACATCGCGGCTGGAACCGTCGCTGAACATGGCGGTCACGCCAAGCCGCTGCGACGTTTCCGGTTCATAGATCGTGCTGTGTTCCGGCGTGGCCTTGAGACTCGTCAACTGTGGAGCATCGGTCGGATCTCCCGGCATGCCGGCGGCAATCCACTCGCGCAGGATTCGATACTCGCGCGACGATTCGTCAAATCTGCGGCCGCCCTGGTGCGGGACGGCCATCGTCGGCTTCCTCAACAGCAGGCTCGAACCCGGGTCGACGCGGCTGACCCGCCGCGAGCCGAGTTCGCGCGTGAGAATTTCGAAATCGGAATCGGGATTCTGACCTCGCAGCGAAAGCTTGAAACCGCCCTTGCCATTCGCGTTTCCATGGCAGGTCCCCCTGTTGCAGCCAGCTCGCGACAGAACGGCCATGACCTCGTTACGGAATGAGGGCGTTTTCGATTCTGCGTCGAGTGCGACCGCTCGCTCGCAAAAAGCAAGACCGAGAAGAATCGCAACGAGAATTCGGGAACGGATCATGAGAGACAGACGAGGCGGGGAACGGCGGCCGGTGGTGTCTCAGTATAGCCGACTTCTCTGTCCGGGAATCAACTGGCCGATCCGATCGGCGTCCTCACAAAAACGGGAAACACGCGATAAGTTTTCTCTCGGGCGTTGTATCCCCTCCCGCGAGCTGTGCATGAATGATCCTCAACCGACGCGAGCTTCGCTGCGGATCCGCATCCGCGACCAGGCGGATCGCGAGGCGTGGTCGCAGTTTGTGGAGATCTATGCCCCGCTCAAGCACGATTATGGGCGTCATCCGACGAGTCTGTGACGACGAACCGCGACCCATTCGCGAGATCAATCCGGACGTCCCGGACTGGCTCAGCGCGATCGTCGAGCGACTGCTCGCCAGGAAACGCGAAGACCGGTTTCAGGCGGCCGAGGAGGTGGCAACGCTGCTGGCCGAATGCCTGGCTCATGTCCAGCAGCCGCTTTCCGTGCCGTTGCCGAAACTTCTGAAGAAGTCGGAAGCGCCAGCTTTGCCACTCAACACGGCACGCGATTCGACTGCGGACGACTTCGCGCGCGAGCCAGCGCTGACAGCAACAGGCTCCGCTCAATCGGTAGACCGCCCGAGCAGGCACGAAGCGGGCATCGACGAGCCGGCAGTGGAATCGGCGCGAGAGCGAATCCGGCAATCGGGACGGCTGCTTCGGTGGGCCGGCGTTTTGAACGCGGCATTTTATTCTGTTTTCGAGCTTTACGTTTTCATTTCCGACCCGCGCGAACTGGATGATGTCACGCCATTTGTGCTGCTCGGGCTGCTCGCATCATGGGCGATCTTCTATGGTGGCTGCAGACTGGCCCGCGGTGATTCTGAAGGCTGGCCAACCCTCGCCGCGTTGCTGTGCTGGCTCTCGGTGCCGAGCTGGCTCGTGGGAATTCCCGCAGCGTTCTCGACGCGGAAAACGCTCCGGGAAGAAAACGTGAAGCGACTGCTGGCTCGACAGATCCACCGCGTCCGCGCACCCGGCGAACTCCTGACGAAGCGCGAGTTCGCGACCGTGGTGCTGACTGGTTTTCTCGCGATGTTCTGCTCGGTTCGGACGATCATTTGCCTGATCGCCTTTGCCGTTCCGGTCGGGCTCATCTGGATCGACCTGACCAATTATCACTTCGTGCCGATGGTCGAATCGCTGGTGATGCCGGCTGGTGTCGTGGGGCTGCTCATCATTGCCGGAGTTTTCATTTCGTGTTTCTCCTTGAAGCACGGGGGCCTCCGCGATTTCGGAGGGACGGTGACCAGCTTCAGCCTGTTCACTCTACTGGGCATTATTTTGACCGCCTGGAGTGGCGAAGTGAGTCAGATGGGTTACGTCCAGGTTCGAATCTCGACGCCAGGAGCAGTGGTCAGCCTGCGTCGTCCGAACGGCGGCATCGAGCTGATGTTTGGCAAAAACAACTGGCAGACCGTGCAAATCCCGGCCGGGCAGACCGTGCGAATCCCGGCTGGGCCGTGGGAATGGAGCGTGCATCTGGGAGCCACCGAGCCGCTGATGTCAGAACGTTTCGAACTGGCAGAATCAGGCGTGACGATTCTGGAGCCGACGATTCCGCGCGGGCGGGACGTCATCACGGGCGAGTTCTCCACGACGAAAACGACACGCCGCGCCACATCAGAATCGATCCCCTGGCTGCGTGAACCCGGCACGGTTGTGATTCAAGATGGAAAGCTTTCATTCCATTTCGACGATGGTTCGTCTCAGACCTGGCTGGCCGAATTCGACACGAAGGACACGAATCCGTTGAATCTCAATCAATTGCCAATCGATCTTCGCGACCCGGAGACGAACGTCGTGGCAGCCATCGGAACGTACTCTGTTTCCGAAACTGGACTGGAACTGCGTCTGTCACCGACACACGAGAGTCGGCCGACGCAAAACCCGTTCAACCCTTCGGGCGAGGAGGCACTCGCCACGTTTTACCTCAAGCGCGTACCGACACTGGACAGCCTTCGCGGTACGTGGAAACCGGTCGCGGAACAAACCGCGGGACGGGAAGTCCGCGGGGCAGGAAACTTCGTACGAAACCTGGCCCAGAACGGCTGTTTTTCATTCAATCGCGGACGGCCCGTAACAGATGCCTTGAATTACGTCTGGCAATTTTCTGGCGATCTGCTCGTATCGAAGGTCGCCACAGAAGTCTTCAGAACCGGGAAAGTGCATCTCGAAGATCACCCGTCAGGGCCGCGTCTGACCTGGACTTTTGAAGACAATTCGCAGGACATGGAGTCCAAGGTGCAGCCAATGATTTACCGCCTGCGGCGCGACGGCCAGGGAGAACTGCTCGAAGTGGCTTTCAAACTGCCGCCGATTGAGTTCCCAACGCAGCTGGAATCGACTTCGGAAAACGGGCAGGCGTGGATTCAGTTCCGTAGGCAGGAGTGAGACCTCACAGCCCTTTCGCTCGTGCTTCGGGCTGCTGACTCAATGACCTCAGCCGCCGGCCGGGGCGAGAAGCTGGCCGGCTTTCACGACGCCGCTCTGCATGACGGCCACAAACTTTGAGCGATCCTGCAGGATCGCCACATCGCTCGCGACATCTCCCTCGACGATGAGGATGTCCGCCAGCTTGCCGGCTTCGAGCGTGCCGAGTTCGTCGGCTCGACCGAGGATTTCCGCTCCGGTTTGGGTCGCACACTTCAGCACATCGAGCGGTTTCAAACCGACGAAGTCGACGAAGAACGAAAGCTCCTTCGCGTAGTCTCCGTGCGGGTTCCAAGCGAAGCCGTAGTCGCCGCCCATGCCGAGCCGTCCGCCCGCTTCGAGGATGCGTCGCGCGCTTTCTGCTCCGCCGTCGAGCGTTTCCTGGTGGCCATCGATCACTGCCTGTGACATGCCGAACTCGGGGCCGCGGTCGATACTCATTCGTTCGAAGTAGAGGGCTGGCACGACGGGCACGTCCCGTTGCAGCAGCAGGTCGAGCGTCTCGTCGTCTATAAACGTGCCGTGTTCCAGCGCGTCGTATCCGGCCAGCAGAGCATTCTTGATCCCGGCCGTCGCGCGGCAATGGCCGGTGACTTTGAGGTTGTGGTTATGAGCTGTCTGAACGACGGCGTGCATTTCCTCAAACGTCATGCAGAGCGTGTGGTGGTCGTTCATCTCTGCCGCGGCCGCGTCGCCGGTCGGGTACGTTTTGACCCATTCGACTCCGTCCTTGACCAGTTTCCTGACGGCCTTTCGTGCTTCGTCGGCTCCATTCACAAGCAGGATGAGCCCCTCCATACCGATCTTCCGAAACTCCGGGTTCCAGTCCATCAGCCCTCCCGCCCCGCAGATTTCGCGGCCGCTCGCCGCCAGACGCGGACCGGGGATGAGGTCCTCCTCGATCGCTTTTTTCAGCCAGACGTCGATGTTGAACAGGCTCCCCCCGCTGCGAGCCGACGTGTAGCCACATTCCAGCGCGAGCTTCGCATTCGCCGCGGCGAGCAGCGTGACATACTCAACCGGGTACTTGATATCGAGGTCTTCCAGGGCCGCCACATTGAAGTAAGTCGGATGAAAATGAGCCTCAACCAGACCCGGCATGATCGTTCCGCCTCGTGCGTCGATGACACGATCGGCCTCGAAGGAGGGGGCGGCGTTTGCCGGCCCGGCGTACGTGATCCGCCCGCCATCGACCTGAACGACTCCGTCAGCGACGGGAGCGGCTCCGGTGCCGTCGATGATCTGGCCATTTTTCACGAGCAGTGTGTCTGTGGCCGCCTTCATAATCGCCCTCGCCTGTTCTCTGGGAAAATTGATCGCGCTGGGAAACTCCGCCGTCCTGCAAATCGGGTGGAGTGGTGGCTGACGAATGTCAGTCCGGCTCCACAGGCTACCAACCTTGACCATCTCGCAGAAACAATGCTGCCGTCGCGAGCGGCTTTCTGGTACGCTGCATCCATCCTTCGCGGCCCCGAGCAAAGCAACCCGCTCGGCATTCGCCCATTGTCGGCGAGTTTTTCTCGTCCGATCCGATCTTCTTTCTCTGCATTGGGTTGCGACTTTCGGAGCAGTCTGATGCCAGACCCAGAAAAGGTCTTCAGAGTCGAGAGAATCGACGGTGCTGTCATTGTTTTACCACAGGGCCCGGCGCTTCATTTCAGCCACAATGAGGTGCATCTTGAGTCGAACGCGTTGTACCGGGTTGTCGATGAGCCATCCTCGAAGCACGTGATCGTCGACCTGTCGGACGTCGATTACATCGATTCCGTCATCATCAGCTCGGTCCTGAGATGCCTGACAAAGACGAAGCAGAAACAAGGAAAGGCCGTCTTCTGTCGAGCTTCGGAAAACATGCGGGAACTCCTGAAGTGCATCAAATTTGGCAAACTGTGGCCGGAGTTTGATACTCGCGAAGAGGCCCTGGTGTTCATCAAGGCCGAATAACCAGCACGGCCGGTCACAGAGTCACGGCTTCGACAAAAGGGGTTGGTGACCGCAGGGCCGACGGTTGAGGCTCGCGAAGTCGCTGATATAATCCCGCTCCCTCACAACCGATGAGTTTTTTTGCGCAAGTGGCGGAATTGGCAGACGCGCCAGGTTGAGGGCCTGGTGGGCCTTACGGCCCGTGGAGGTTCAAGTCCTCTCTTGCGCATTACAGTGAAAGGGTTTACGTCAATTGGGCGTAAACCCTTTTTTCTTGCGTCCCCAAATCGGGGGCAAATCGGGGGCAGCACGGCGCTCGTGTGGGTCTTACACCGCTGGCGCTCTCCGACACCCAATCTTACGATTGCTTGTCGGAGGTCCAGTCATGGCATGGGTTGAAATCGCCCCGTCCGGGGTCTACCAGATCGCGTTTCGCGTCGGTGACAGGAAGCTGAAACGGTCACTGAGGACCACGATTCGGAAAGAAGCAGAGGCTGCCCGGAGCCGTCTCGAAGAGAACCTGCGACTCCTTGAACGAGGCCGACTGATTCTGCCTCCACATGCTGACATCGCGTCGTTTCTGCTCTCCGATGGAAGAGTCGAACAGCCGATCGCTGTTCCCAGGCCAGTCACGATCAGCGAATTGTTCAGGCGTTACCGGCAAGAACTTCCGAGCGGAAGTCTCGAAGCCAACTCGCTGGCGACGATCGGGACTCACCTGAAACATCTGGAGCGACTGCTTGGAAAGTCCGTTGCACTGACGCAGGTCTCGACAACGACGCTGCAACGCTACGTCGACCAGCGGGCGAAGGAGAAGGGACGCGGAGGCCGCACGATCAGCCCGACGACGATTCGCAAGGAGATGACGACCTTCAGCTCCGTCTGGAACTGGGGCATCACGCACGACTACGTCGAAGGACGCTTTCCGAATCGAAGGCTGAAGTATCCGAAGTCGACGGATAAGCCAGCGTTTCAATCGTGGGATCAGATCGACCGACGCATTGAACGCGGCGGCCTGACGGATGCTCAAATCAAAGAACTCTGGGACTCGCTGTACCTCAACGTCGAGCAGATTCGCGAAGCACTGAAACACGTGCAGGACATCGCTCAGCATGAGTTCATTTTCCCGATCATCCTGACGGCCGCTCATACCGGGATGCGACGCAGCGAACTCATGCGTGCCGAGATCGATGACTTTGATCTGAAGACGAAAACGATTCAGGTCCGGGAGAAGAAGCGAGTTCGTGGCCGCATGACGACGCGCGTGGTGCCGATGTCGGAACTGCTGTGCGAAACGCTCACTGCATGGTTTGCCGAACACCCCGGAGGCCAGTCTGCCTTCTGTCTCGGCCCCAACGTCTGCCGCAGCCGGAAGGCAGTGGACTCAGCACGGTCACTGACCGTGGATGAAGCCAACCATCACTTCAAGCAGGTCTTTCTGAACTCGAAGTGGTCCGTCCTGCGCGGCTGGCACGTCTTCCGGCACAGCTTTGCCTCCAACTGCGCCGCTCGCGGTCTTGATAAGCGAATGGATGGGGCATCAAACCGAAGCGATGGTGAAACGCTACCGGCACCTGTTCCCGGATGTCAGTTTTCACGTTTCATCCGACATCTTCAACCCGTGATTGCGTACCCCGTGATTCCATACGCGCAAAAATCGGGAGGCCGGGACGAACCCGGCCGGATAGTTACTGCTGAATCAGCCCGAGCAGCAGGCTCTTTCACGCGTGTGAGCTGATCCGCTGCGAGCGGCAGCGTCATCCCTGCTGAAGCTGTCCTGCCCGCCGTCAGTGCTCGAAGGTGACAAAGCGGCGAGCCTTCCGATCGCGAGACTGGCGACCTCGACCGACTTGCCTTTGTGAAGTTTCTTTGCCTCAGTCACGAGGAACTTGCGGCTTGTATCTTCCGGGCAGGCTCGTCGAGCTTCGCTCTCCTGCGCCTGCGTTTCCGGAATCCACGGCGCCGCTACGTCCCTCGCTCCGGTTCCTCCTGATGGAGTTGTTTTTCACCGCTGGCGCTTTCGGTGAATGAAAAACAACTCAATCAGGAGGAACACATCATGGCAAAGAAACCGATTCACAAAGTCCGCGTCGACCGAGTCGTCGCCAGCATCTGGCAAAGCGATACGGAAAAAGGCCCGCGATACTTTGTCACCTTCGAGCACTTCTTTCGTGCCAAAGACGGCTGGCAGTACAGCAACTGTTTCAGCATGGATGATCTGCTGCCGCTCGCTAAAGCCGCGGATCAGGCTCATACGCGAGTCAGCCGTCTGCTCGGCGAAAAGATTCCCGAGGTGCAGTAACCATCCGGCCGGGTTCGTCCCGGCCTTTTGCCGACAACCGCCCTGTCTCGATGAGGTGGCAAGGCGGCTGACGTGAACCAACTGATTGAACACAACCCACGGAGGAACATGAAACCGAAAAACACAACAAACACCAGCACCGCAGAACATGACCCGCGTCGGATAAAGTTCTGTACGGAGCTGATCGTCATCACGAGTAACGTCAAAGAAGAACTGCCACCTGAAGAAGTTCGCGAGGCTCTCGACCGTCATTTCCGTGGCGACTGGGGCGATCTCTGCAAGTCCGACCGTGAACAGAACGAGGCCGCACTGGAGCACGGTGACCGCCGTTTCTTCTCGGCGTACCACACGCAGGCAGGTACGAGATTCTGGATCATCACGGAATGGGATCGATCGATCACTACCGTGCTGCTGCCCGCAGACTATTAACAACCAACAAAGCCCAGCCCGCTGGCTGGGCTTTCTTTCCATTGGAGGAACATGAAACGAAAAACCACACAACATTAACAAAGAACGATCAACAACCACGACCAATCCGCTTCACGTCGGACGCGATCGTCGTTGTTCGATATGCGGCCGCGAGCCTGTCGCCAGGTGAAATCTGTCAGGCGCTCAATCGCCATTTCACTGGTGACCACGGCGACTTGCGCCCTGGTGACGTCGAGCAGAACAAAGGCGAGATCGGCCAGAGCGGATCGAGAGTCGTGTCCACTTACTGCTCATCGGACGGCACGTCGTTCCGCGTTGTCACTGAGTGGGGCAAAGCCGTGACCACGGTCATGATCCCTGACGAACACTGATCACGTCCGCCCAGTTCGCTGGGCGGGCAGCTCTTCCGCTTGGTGAGGAGTGAAGGAGAGAGGCCGAGTCCATTCCTCGCTTCGCTCGGATCTGGACTCGGCCGAGCGAAGCACCGCTGCTGCGCGTCAGAGATGACGTTCATCGAGGAATGGAACGCAGGCAGACAGTCGATTGTTCGGCGTTTCCTCCCCTCCGACAACCTCATCGTATTCGTCGACGCTGATTATCGAGACGGCGAGAAGTGAAGTGGACCCCGGATTTCGGACCAGTTGTTAAGGTGGATTTGGTGGCGGTTTCCTGGCGTGGTTTGA